>NZ_KV917377.1:3845937-4145937 GCF_002019705.1 Shouchella patagoniensis
GGGCAATGAGAAAGACACCTGAAAAGGTGTCTTTTTTTCGTCTATAGACAAAGCAAAAGAGACTGCTTCGGAGAAGCAGAAAAGATTAAGGGAAAGTAGCTCATATAAAAAAGAGCTCTGTCCAACAGACCTCGTGAGTAGCCATCGTTGAATCAGCATCATGTGTCCCTGTGAGACGTAGGGGTTGTTTTCGTGCGACAGCGTGAGTAGCCTTCGAGGAAAAAAAGGAAGAAGGAGATTTTTACGTCATTCATCAACCGCACACGACAAATTGAGTTTTCTCATAAATCTTCCCTGAAATAGAACATATCGGAGAACGCAGGGGTTGTTTTCGTAACACAACATGAGAAACTTCCATGAAAACACCCCATGTCCAACATCCCCGAAGAAAATCACCCCGGAGCAAAAAACGTTGCCAGCTATAGCAGAAACAAAAAAAAGGAAGAAGGAGGTTTTTACGTTATCCCTCAACCGAACACGACAAAATGACTTTCTCAAAAATCTTCCCTGAAAATAGAACACATAGGAGTACGCAGGGTTTTGTTTTTGTAAAACCACATGAGCGAACCCTTAGTAACTTTAAGAAAAACGTTGCGAGACAATAAAAAACACACCTATCTAAGAGAACTTACGTTGATAGGTGTGTTGCAAATTTATTAACTAATACCTAAACCTGCACTTGCATATCCTACAACTGTGTTAATTAGTGAAAGTCCTGCAGCAGTAGCAGTAAAGACTAGTAACAAACGGTCTCCAGTCGCAACTGGAATGGATAAGCCAGTTGCATTTCCGCTTGAAATTGTGCCTAATGCCAAAATTCCAGTTAAAGGTGGAGCTAAGGTAACAACCGCTCCAGGAATAGGGGCAAAAACGTTGTCAGGAGCTGGACCTACTGATCTAAAAACTTGTGCCGTAATTGTAATGGTGGATCCAACTAAAGAAAGTGCTGCTGTAGTACTAAAGTAACCAGAAAGAGATGTGATTGTTCCATCCCTTGGAACAGAGAAGGCAAAGTTTAATAGAGTACCAGCTGCGCCAGTGAGATCGATCGTGCCTCCACCAAGTATGCTGACCCCAGTAACAGAGTTGCCAAAACCGACAAGGCTGTTTGTGCCTACAAGCCCACCGGCAATCGTTGTTAAAACGGCAGGAAGACCTGATGAAAACGGAATGATGGCACCTGCTCCAGCAATACCGGTCACACCTGTCGCACCAGTAACGCCAGTAACACCTGTCTCACCAGTAACACCGGTAGCACCTGTTAAGCCAGTAACGCCAGTAACGCCAGTAACACCAGTAACACCTGTCTCACCAGTAACGCCGGTAGCACCTGTTAAGCCAGTAACGCCAGTAGCGCCGGTAGGACCAGTAACCCCAGGATCACCAGTAGCCCCAGTAGCTCCAGCTAAGCCAGTAGCGCCAGTAGGCCCAGGATCGCCGGTGGCTCCAGTAGCTCCAGCTAACCCAGGATCGCCAGTAGGACCGGTAACCCCAGGATCGCCAGTGGCTCCAGTAGCTCCAGCTAAGCCAGTAGCGCCAGTAGGCCCAGGATCGCCGGTGGCCCCAGTAGCCCCAGCTAAGCCAGTAGCGCCAGTAGGCCCAGGATCGCCGGTGGCCCCAGTAGCCCCAGCTAAGCCAGTAGCGCCAGTAGGCCCAGGATCGCCGGTGGCCCCAGTAGCCCCAGCTAAGCCAGTAGCGCCAGTAGGCCCAGGATCGCCGGTGGCCCCAGTAGCCCCAGCTAAGCCAGTAGCGCCAGTAGGCCCAGGATCGCCGGTGGCCCCAGTAGCCCCAGCTAAGCCAGTAGCGCCAGTAGGCCCAGGATCGCCGGTGGCCCCAGTAGCCCCAGCTAAGCCAGTAGCGCCAGTAGGCCCAGGATCGCCGGTGGCCCCAGTAGCCCCAGCTAAGCCAGTAGCGCCAGTAGGCCCAGGATCGCCGGTGGCCCCAGTAGCCCCAGCTAAGCCAGTAGCGCCAGTAGGACCGGTAACCCCAGGATCGCCAGTGGCTCCAGTAGCTCCAGCTAAGCCAGTAGCGCCAGTAGGCCCAGGATCGCCGGTGGCCCCAGTAGCCCCAGCTAAGCCAGTAGCGCCAGTAGGCCCAGGATCGCCAGTGGCTCCAGTGATGCCAGTAATACCACCTCCAGGCCCAGTAGGTCCAGTAGGTCCAGTGATGCCCCTGTTTTCTCCACCATTGTTTGGTGTGCGATTAAAGAACTGCAAGGAAGGATCGCAATTACATGACGAACTTCTACATCTTGTACAACGTTTATGTTTATCTATACTCATTATTCATTCCCCTTTGGAAAAATTAATCACGTCATATACTCATATGCATAAGAGTGCATTTTGGTTTTCAATTTCTTAATGGCAAGCAATAAATGGGTGAGTGATACAAAAAACCCCTTCTAGTGGGAAGGGGCGGGGATGGTTGAGTTATTTTTTAAAGAATCCTCGTAACGCAAACACAATATTCTGTGGGCGTTCAGCAAGACGGCGCATGAAGTAACCAAACCAATCCGTACCAAATGGGACATAGAGACGAACTTTATAACCTTCAGAAACCAATTCTTTTTGTAATGCTTCACGAAAACCATAAAGCATTTGGAATTCAAATTGATCACGTGAGATTTGGTTTGTGTCTGCATATCGTTTAACTTTTTCAATAATGGTATGGTCATGAGTAGCAATTGCCGTATAGCTGCCACTATCTAGATGCTTATAGATAATCGTTAAATAGTTTTCATCAACTTTGCTTTTTTCTTGGAAAGCGACTGTTTCTGATTCTTTATATGCTCCTTTAACAAGGCGAAGAGGCACTCCTTTAAGTGAGAGAACATCAGCTTCTGAACGATGTAAGTAGGCTTGAATGACGGTACCAACATTATCATACTCTTCACGTAAGATTGCTAAGATGCGCAATGTTTGTTCGCAATGAGAATAATCTTCCATATCAATCCGAATAAAAATATTAAAACTACGAGCTGTTTGGCAAATACGTTTCATATTTTCAATGCAAAATGCTTCATCAATATCCAGACCGAGCTGGGTCATTTTTAATGAAAGATTGCATTCTACTTGCGTTTCGTTAATTGCACGCAATACATTAAGACAAGCCTCAGTTGATTCAATTGCTTCTTCACGTTCTGTTACAAATTCACCTAAGTGATCAAGCGTACACGCTAATCCCTTGCTGTTTAAAATCTTCACATTCGCCATCGCGTCTTCGAGTGTCGCTCCTGCTACAACTTGTGATGCTCCAAACTTTAGGCCCCATTTTTTAGCTGCCTTATTAAGTGGTTTGCTTTTAGCAAGCTGCATAAAAAACGATCGAAGTGGCTGGTCAAGGACCATATGTCATTCCTCCTAAGATGATCTGTTTCTACTATAGTAATAACTATGCAAAAATGGTGCCAAGTGATTAAGCGTTTTCATTCTAGTTTTTTAATGAGAATTCGTCTAATATAGAAAGTAATAGAAGACATAATTGTCTAATGAGTTATACATGATTGATTAGGAGGTTTGTTATGCAAAAGATATTAAAAGATGTTGCAAAGCCTTTTGGTCACGAACCAAAAAATGATGCGCTGAAATTGCCTGAAACGTTGCCGTTTATACACTTACCATCATTTCATAAAGATCAAGGAGATATTTATACAACCAATGAACGAAATGAAGTAGTTGGAATGATTTATAAGGAAGAACTATTGGGGCTCGTATTAGATGAATTAAAGCGGCTTCACTCTTTTCAAGAAACATTAATGAGAGCCATGGATGATGCTGTGACAATCGTTGATGAAGCCAGTGCAGTATTAGCTGTTAACCATCGTTCAGAAGAATTGTATGGCTTAAATAATGTTGAGATAAAAGGAAAGCCTTTACATCATTTCTTTGATGAAGAAGCGCTTGTACTTTGGTCCGTCATGAAAGATAAACAGCCAGTGATTAATCAGTACAATCAACCAAAGCCGGGTTTACATGTGATTGTAAATACAGTTCCTGTGTTCCAAGGGGTTGAATGCATTGGGGGGATTTCGATTGAACGAGATATTACTGATGTTGTTAAATTAAATGAAGAACTTACGACGACCACTGCGACACTTCGCGATCTGAAAATGGACAACGAAACCCCTTTTCATAAGATCATTGGGAATAGCAAGCCGATCAAACGGGCGATTGAGTTGGCAGTTAAAGTAGCAAAAACGGAAGCAAACTTGCTTATTACGGGCGAAAGTGGTGTTGGGAAAGAATTGTTTGCCGAAGGTGTACATCAAGCAAGTAGACGAAAAGAAGAACCTTTTGTTGCAATTAACTGTGGTGCAATCCCTGCGGCTTTGTTTGAAAGTGAGTTATTTGGTTATGTTCAAGGTGCGTTTACTGGTGCTGTAAAAGGTGGTAAAAAAGGAAAACTGGATGCTGCAAAAGGAGGAACGTTGTTTCTTGATGAAGTAGGGGAAATGCCACTTGAACTACAAGTAAAGCTTTTGCGTGTGTTGCAAGAACGAGTCTATTACCGAGTTGGAGATCATAAACCAATTCCACTTGAAGTTCATCTTATTGCAGCAACAAACCGTGATTTGGAAGAAATGATTCGAGCAGGAACATTTCGTGAAGACCTTTATTACAGATTACATGTTATATCACTTTATGTTCCTCCTTTACGTGAACGAATGGAAGATTTACCGGAGTTAATTCAACGCTTTGGACATGAATTCGCGCTAAGGTATGAAAAACCAGTGCCAAAGTTTGATCCAGAAGTGATGTATATGCTTGGGAATCATCGTTGGGAAGGGAACATACGGCAACTACGAAACCTAGTAGAACGAGTTGTCATTCTATCTAACGAAGCGGACGATATGATTCGTTGGTATCATTTACCTGAATCATTTCAACGCCAAGGAAAACATGTTTCATCAATTCCAAGCGAATCCACTGATCAACGTAGTGAAATTAAAGATGCATTACAAAAAACATATGGGAATAAGTCGGCAGCTGCAAAAATGCTCGGTATTTCTCGTGCAACTCTGTACAACAAGTTAAAACAATACGGTTTATAGTTGACACATTTGTCTAAATAGACAGATGTGTTTAAACAAAAAGACACGATCTTGTCTAGATCGTGTCTTTTCATGTGATATCGACTTAATACATCTCTGAAATGGTTTTTGCTTGCATATGCAGTGCAAGATAATCCGGGCCACCGGCTTTTGAATCCGTTCCAGACATTTTGAATCCTCCAAATGGATGGTAGCCAACAATCGCTCCAGTACAATTACGGTTGAAATAAAGATTGCCAACATGGAAATCATATTTCGCCTGTTCGATTTTTTCACGGTTATTTGTAATAACTGCACCAGTTAAACCATATTCCGTGTTATTTGCAATCTCCAGTGCTTCGTCATAGCTGGACGCTTTGCTGATTGCTAAAACAGGTCCAAAAATTTCTTCTTGCATCACGCGCGCTTTTGGATCAACATCTGCAAAAATGGTTGGATGAATGAAATAACCAGTACTGTCATCACTCTTTCCTCCAGCAACAAGTTTGCCTTCTTCTTTGCCTACCTCAATGTAGCCTGTAATCTTGTCAAATGCCGCTTGATCAATGACTGGTCCCATATAATTATTGTTTGGTTCAGCAGGGTTACCAACTGTTAATGCATTTGTTTTTTCAATGACTTTTTCTAATACTTCATCATAAACATCGGCATGAATAACGGCACGTGACCCAGCGGAACATTTTTGGCCTGAGAAACCAAATGCAGAAACAACAATTGCTTCCACAGCTGTATCGATATCAGCCTCATTATCAACAACAACTGTGTCTTTACCACCCATTTCTACAATGACACGTTTGAGGTGATTTTGTTCTTTTTGAACGATTGCTGCGCGCTCATATAGACGGACACCTACGTCACGTGAGCCGGTAAATGTAATTAATGCTGTTTTTGGATGCTCAACAAGGTAATCGCCAACTTCACTACCGCTTCCTGGAACGAAGTTGATTACTCCTTTTGGTACACCAGCTTCTTCTAATACTTCAACAAATTTTGCCGCGATAACTGGAGTTGTACTAGCCGGTTTAAGTAATACTGTATTACCTGTAACAAGAGGGGCAACTGTTGTTCCAGCCATAATTGCAAAGGCGAAGTTCCAAGGAGAAATAACCACAGTTACGCCAGTTGGTGTATACATGTAGTTATTTAATTCACCTTCACGGCTATTGACTGGTTTCCCTTCAGCAAGTTCGATCATTTGACGAGCATAGTATTCCATAAAGTCAATGCCTTCCGCCGTGTCACCATCAGCTTCTTTCCAAGGTTTTCCGCCTTCTTTTACAAGCAATGCTGAAAATTCATGTTTGCGACGACGAACAAGGGCTGCAGCGCGTACAAGAATATTCGCTCTTTCTGCTGGTGTCACTTTTCGCCACGTTTTAAACGCTTCGCTTGCAGCTTCGATTGCTTGTTCTGCATGGTCTTTTGTTGCTTTTCCAGTTGTTCCAATGATTTCTTCTTTGTTTGATGGATTATAAGAAGTGATCTTCTGTTCGGTTTCAATTCGCTCACCATTAATAAGTAGAGGGTAGTGGCCGCCGAGTTCGGATTCAACTTTTTTAATAGCGTCAAGTAACGCCTGTTTGTTTTCTTCGACTGTAAAATCTGTAAATGGTTCATGTTTGTAAGTTGGTAACATAAAAAATCCTCCTTCAAAATCAGTTCAGTAAATTAAATGCAAGATGTATGCCAAGTTTACGGGGAAAGGATCGGCAAGGAACCATTGATATGGGCAATGGACGGCACTTTAAAGGGGTCGACAAACACAGCGAAGAGCACCAAGGCTTTCATTTTGATATTTGCAACCCGGATAAGCTCATTTTGTTTGAATCCCCTATCGATGCGTTAAGTTACTACAGCGTCAAACAAAATAGCATTCAAAATGCCCGTTTAATGAGTATGAACGGTTTGAAGCCTGCGACGATGAGTCACGTGGGTAAGCATATGCTTGATCAAGGGTACAAAGTCAAAAATGTGGTGTTGGCAGTCGACAACGATAAGGCAGGGCGTGCGTTTGTTGACCAATTAAAAACGAGGATGCGTCCAAATGATGCGCTGGTCAAAGACGAGAAAGCCAAAGATCACTTTTTTCAAACCGATTTGTCGAAGACAAAAGATTGGAATGAGGATTTTAAACAAATGACCAAGCAAGGCGACCAAAAAGAGAAAGCAGGGAAAACGAAGGACAAAGAGCCGGAAAGGGAAAGGTAAAGGAGGCGGCAGTCAAATTGAAGGAAATATAAAATTGGAAGGAAAAGTTGATGAGATAAGTGGGGGAAAGAACTCAATGCAGTTTATAGTAACAACTTCTTTGTGGTTAAATTCTAAGCTTTTTATCAAACGAATACCTTTAATTGAAGATATTTATACAATTCCGTACATACATAACAGTAGACGCTTTTGAATGTCTGCCCGATCCAGCCGTTCGTATTTGGCTAAGCTTTGAAAAACACCGGTAAAGTTCATCCGTAAATCAGTCTCTTTAAATATGTCAATCAGTTCTAACAGCCACCAACGCTTCGCAATTACTTGTTTGAGCTGAGAGAGCCGTTCCGGCTCTTTTTGGGGTTCTATTGGTGAAACAGATATCCAGTCATTACGATGGTTGGTAATAGAAACTTTCGGGTTCTTGGGGATTGTTCGATTGAATTGATCTAATTTATTGTGCAACTTTTGTTGTAACTCGGAGATGATCGGCTCAACATCCATAGAAAGACCTAAGGCCTCATAATATTCCTGTCGCTTTTCCTCAAAGTCGAGGGGTAAATCTTCATCAGGGTTCCGATATCTATCAGCGCCTACGACCCAAATTTCTTTGCATCGAAGTTTATCTCTTAAGGATTGCAAGACGGTTATTTCATAATTAATGCGATTGACCCTCGGATTTCCTTTCGTGTCTTTTTCAAGAACGACCTTTATGAACTTCTGTGGAATTACTTCATTAATTGGGACATCGTCGTTAATAGGAAAATACTTTTGTCGCGTGCCTATGTACTTTTTAACCAGATTTAACGCTTCAATCACAGGCTGATGTTTTAGGTTGTTAGAACGGAACTCTAAAATACTCAATAACTCTGAAATCGCGGTTCGATAAGAAAGGCTATAGGATCTTTTCATTTTGTAATACACTTTCTCCCTATAAACATTCTTATTATACTTGAGTTCTTTTAGTAAATTTTGTGCAGTTTCTTCGTCCATGACAGAGAACAATACGTCCCTCACGACATGCTCTTGATTTTCCAACATGTTTTCAAACAACGAGATTAGAAGATTGTTTTTCCTCGAACACGTTTGATCTCTCTTAACAATTCTCGATCAACTTTCTTTTCTGCGTGCCCGTTAATATTATGCGTTATGGTCATCAACAGTTCGACAAGAGCATCCGTAATCTCACGGCATCGGGACCAAAAGAAAGCAGATAACAAGGTATAGCGAACCGCTTTGTCTGATCACGGTTGCTACGCACAACCAAATCCGATCCACACGCCGGGCACGTTCGTGGCTCTGATTCCACTTGAGGGTAAACCTCGGCAGCCGTCACTTCACCAGGCGCTACTTAGATTTAAGGGTACGTATACTTCCTCCCCATGGATTTGTCTATGAATGATTGGGTTGAAAGAATCTTTGTTTGAGCTCTCCACGTCTCTTTTGTGTTTGGTTCGTACACCCACACCTAATATACTTGTTATTGGGTTCTCCGATTTGTTCATACCATGCAACGCTCCTCTTTCTTATTACTTTTATATTATGGATCAAAGTATTGGTGATAATGTGTCCTAATGCTTCTGAATGCTCTAGGTAAGGGTGGTGAGCAGTGCCTCACTCGCGTATGATATGAACGGGCCAACATGAGGTAGCCCCATGAAAATATGAATTTACAACGCGAAGAAATTCAAATACTAAAAGCTAAAATTGTTCACTTGAGACCGAGAAATTTGATCTTTGAATGATAATAAACGTGGGGGTTGACAATGGATCAAGGTTGTCCTTCGGGTTCCCGCTTAATATACCCATTGCCATCCTCCTAAGTAAGTTTATTTACGCGCCACCTTTCTGTTTGCACATTTATCAGGGTGCCCAGCGTATTAAGTAATATGTAAAGCCTATGCACTCCTGCATCGACTCGTTCGGCTGTTTTTTATTGAAAGGAATAAGACGGACAGCTTAATGCTGATGGAACATTTTTTGCGAATAAGGATGAGCGCCTTCCATCTTCTTTTTTGCGCCCTCATATATCCGCTTCAGCGGGGATGGTCCACGCATGCAGTCGGTTATTTTGCATAAAACAATCTTTCCTTAGAAAAACTAACGAAAATAAGTTGGAAACTAGCTAAGGAGAGTGACGACTACGTGGATGAAGAAAAAAGGTCAATGAAAACAGCAAGAATGAACAGCTAGAGCCGTTTCGAAGTGCCGATAACCAGGACAAAGAAGATGACCACGAATCAAGGACTGAAGCTCTCGGAGGGTGAGTTCCGCTAAGAGCGGGAGAGCAAGGTCCGACGCTTATGGAGGACTTTCATTTTCGGGAAAGGGATCGATTTTACCCATGATCCACTCCTACAAACGCGCCTATTCTCTTATACGGACACGCAGTTGCTTCGTCTTGGTGGGCCAAACTTTCATGAGATTCCCAGAAAAACGATTAACAAAGGACAAGTTGCCAACCATAACAGCTCGCTTGCAAACAATTCACCATACACGGTCAGTGAGGCAGACACGAATGAATTTGACACGCAATTGGTCGCGACGATTGTTGCTCATCGGTTTTGGGATAATAAATCGTTTAAGAAAAGTTTTCGAAGCAATTTTTTACACGAGTACCCTCTGATATTGAAATTTTGGAGGGTATGTTAAATAGAAAACGTAAAAAGGGAGCGTTATTGATGGAGCTAGGCTGAGAATGGGTGATGAAATCATGATATAAGTCAAAAAGCATCCCATAGTCTTTACAAGGGATACTTCAAGTTACGTCGGTTATGAAAGTGAGGATATAGGATGAGAAATCAGCCATTGATTTTTTCTGCATCAATTGGTAATGGCCACAATCAGGCCGCTAAAGCTCTACAACATGAATTTAATAATCAAGGACTTCATCCTGAAATTGTTGATACGTTCCACACAATTAGTCCAAGTCTTCATAACCTGATGCTTAGCAGCTATATTCGCTTGCTAAAGCTAAGTCCTTTAATATGGAGAAAACTTTATTTTTATGCAGAAGAACATCCATTGTTTTTATTATTAGATCGCTTTGGTACATTTTTTGTTGAACAATTATATTCAATAATCAATAAGCAGGACTGTTCGTTTATCATTTCAACTCATCCTTTCGTGACGGCTTTTTTGACAAGGGTCAAACAGATCAAGCAATTAGATATCCCTTTATATACGGTTATTACGGACTTCGTCTTACATCCTGCATATATAAGGCAAGAAATTGATTGCTATTTTACAGCATCGTCTCAGATTGAAGAATTTGCTATTTTGCATAATGTTCCTTCCCAGCTTTTTTATTCAACGGGTATTCCCATTTCAAACAATGACTGTTTACAGATATCAAAATGGAAGGCCCGCTATGATTTAGGACTTGCTCAGGATAAGAAGACATTGTTAATTGCAGGGGGCGGTAGTGGTTTAATAAATTATGTTCGTGTCATAAGGGCATTAGAACATTTACCACATCCCATTCAGATCGTATGTATGGTAGGACATAATCATAGAGCAAAGCAAAGTATTTTACGGCAGAACAGTAAACATACTGTAAAAATCATCGATTTTACAGATAAATTTTTATTATATTTAAAAGCAAGTGACGGCATACTCTCTAAAGCAGGAGGACTAACCATGGCGGAAGCTCTTGCTTGCGAAACACCAATTATTATTTATAATCCTATTCCAGGTCATGAGGAACAGAATGCAAATTATTTAATAAATGCAGGTGCTGCGGTAAAAGTAAATCGATGTATTCAATTACCCGGTGTACTGGAGAGAGTGTTGTATCAAAAATTTTATTATACGAAGATGCAATATCATGCACGCATGGTAAAGAAACCAAATGCGGCCAACCATATTGTTGAGAGAATTCTTATGTTGTTTGAACAACAAGAGAGTCGATGATACGTATTGCAGACAATGGCAAATACTACTATCCAATAGTACGAATAACAGAGGGCAGTATTATTTAACCTGTTAATAGATCTAGAACTTATCTTGGCTCAAAATATTCATGTTTCAACTGCATAAATCTTATACAAATTTACATCTATCATGCCGTCACCACAGAATGTAAACACTCTATGCACTCTGTCCTCGTTTAACTTTTTCGCTTCTTTCTTCCTTAATTCTATCCTATAAAAAGACTATAAAGGGAGTTACGAAAAATATGGACATACTTTCAACAGCAGTCGAGCTATTAATAGGTTTCGTTGCATTACTCATCATGACAAAACTGTTGGGTAAAACGACCCTCTCTCAAATAACTCCCTTTGATTTCATTTCGGCTCTCATTCTCGGTGAACTTGTTGGGAATGCCATTTATGATAAAGAGGTCAAACTAGGCTCAATTCTTTTTGCAATTGCATTATGGGGGGGCATGATTTTCTTAATTGAATTGTGTACACAAAAGTTCCGTGGAACAAGGGAGTTCCTTGAAGGAAAACCTTCCATTATCATTCGTAACGGTCATCTTGATAGACAAGAATTGAAAAAGAACAAACTCGATATTAATCAGTTACAACATTTACTACGGCGGGAAAAAGTGTTTTCAATAAGAGAAGTCGCCTATGCAATACTTGAAACAGACGGCACGTTAAGCGTTATAGAGAAAGCGAAATATGTAACACCGACAATTACGGATTTGAAAATGCCACAACAACCTGTTTACCTACCCGTTACATTTATCAGTGATGGAAAAGTGGATTGGGAAAACCTAAAACATTCAGGGTTTAATGAGGAGTGGTTGTCAAAAAAGCTCCGTCATCATCATATCGATCATTATAAAGATGTGTTTTATTTTGAATGGAAAAAAGACGAGGGCGTGTATCTTGAAAAAATGTAAAATTCTCTCCGTCCTTATTCTATTAGTTATATTGGAAATGACTTACTAACATGATTTATGGAGCTTATGCCAAATTAAAGAGGAGGAGGGATGATTACAAAATGCAAAAACAACAAATTTGGTTACCTTTATTAGCTTCCGCAGGCATCGGTGTAGCTGCTTATTATAGCATGACCAAAGGGCAAGGTATTAGTAAAACTGCGCAGCAATTTGTGCCACTTGTTGCAGGAATGGGTGCACAAGGACAACAAGGACAACAAAACGACCAACAACAGAACGGCCAGTTAATGTCCGCTATCCAACAACAGTAAAGAAAATAATGTTTAGTGGAAGAGGGTGGGGGGCTCAATGCTTGCCTCCCTCTTCGTTGCTCTCCCTCCCTAGATCAGTGAATTCATGAATTGTTTGAGTAAAGATAAATAAACCTGTCAGCAACGCTGGCAGGTTTATTTTGCTGGAATAAGGGAGAGCCTAGACGGTAACTTATCGTAAAGGAAGACGAGGGAATGCGGTTGAATGGATTGTTACTCATAGGAGCAGGGTTGGTTGGTATTACTCCTTATCCTACTGATGTTTGTACGAATCACCGTGAGTAAAACGTACAAACATCAAAATAAAGAGGATTTTCTATTGGCACGCATCTCTGCATGGGGGATTCCTATCTATACGCTCGAAACCCCTGTGGTGGAGTGGAATGAAGAAGATGGTTCAATCACCGTGAAAGAACGGACTCGTGCGATGGGCGCCAAGCAATCGAAGACAAAAAAGTGGACACTCATAAATGTGCTTGACGTTTGGCGCGATACTCAAGCATTAATTAAACAAGTCGTTCAACTAAAAAAGAAAGTCGATTGTTTCTTGTTCTTGTTCTGTGGAAAAAGAGGAGAGTTAAGGGAACGCTTTGCCTGGAAGGATACCGCTTCTTCTACTGTAAAATTAACAGGTGGTAGGAAATAGCCTTCTACTAAAGAATAGCCAAATCCTGTGGCTCCTATAATTGGCACCCCAGCTTCGCTCAATGCTTGTACATCTCTATAAATAGTTCTCACGCTGGTTTCTAACTTTTTTGCTAGGTCTTCAGCTTTAACGACGTTGGTTCGTTGTAATTCTAATATAATGGCTAATTGACGTTCTGTTTTATTCATAAAGCTACCAACACTCTTTCTTTAATCGTTACCATTATGACCAAAGGTAAATGAATCTAACCTTCGATCCTAAAACGATTCATATACATTAATTACAGAAAATACGCTCTCTTATATAAGAAGTAGCGTCTTTTTAGTCAGAATTATAAAGATTCGCTTCTACTATTCGAGATAATCATTGAAAGGTATCTCTCTCATCTTGATTAATCCCTTTGAACAATTCTCCATTTAATAAATGTAAAAGCTTTACTATATGATAATAATAAGTCCCCAGAGTGTAGAAAGTTTGTGGAACTTGGATTTATAATACGCAATTCAATTTTAGATTGGATTCAACAAAGATTGGTGAAGTTCTCCAAGGGTAGAGCCCTAGCCGAAATGGCGGCGAATACACGGTGACACCACCTCCCGCCAGGTTTCCCGTTCCGGTTCTGCCTGAAATTCCAAATGAGCATAGCCCTGGACTAAAAGATTTACATTCATAAAAAGAAAGCCTGCACAATTTGTAGGCTTTTTACATGCTTGCGTTTCTTTTAATCTAAAAAACAGTATTTGATGCATAAATAGGTACATGGTAGAGCAGTCTAAGGTGGACAAAAACAAAAAGGAGGAACAAATATGGAATTTCAACAACCGCAAAGTCAACAAAATAGTCAAACGAGTAATGTGCCACCCGTAATGAATCATGGTGGTCATGAAATCTTTGATGTTCACGAAGTATTATCAGGTTCATTAAATATCTTAAATACCTACACATTGTTAAGTCCCCATGTAGAGGATCCAGAACTACGAGATATTTTAGATCGTCAAAAACAATTTATGACTGAGGAATATAACTTGACTCAAGAGTGTTTCAAAACAGGGCAAGATCCTTCCAAAGCTACACAGAGCTACAAGATGCAACAAGGCAACGATTTTATATATGGTATGAAACCAGGAAGCGCCCCTAAAAAGCCGTTGCAAACCCCTGATGAACTTAATGATGAAAACATCGCTCTTAACATGTTGAATTCTATAAAAGGGATGGCCCCAGTTAAAACAAATGCGGCAATGGAGGTTACAAACCCTGTAGTTCGCCGTGTTCTTGCCGACTCCCTTCCTAACTGTATAGAAATGGCTTATGAGATATCACTTTACCAAAATAAGCATGGATTTTATCAAGTACCACAACTTCCTCAGCAAGATATGCAGCAGATTCAAAATGGCTACGCACCTGCTCCCGTTCAAAACACTCCACCCCCACAATAAAAATAAGATGAAGTAGGTTTCAATGAAGCATATAAAAGCTTTACTACTTAAAGGATTCATCACAATTATTAGTTATTATTTAAGTGGTCGTGATAAAAGGACCCTTATTTCATTTTTTCTCAAAGGGTTTTAGAGACTATCTAATAACACCCAAGTCACTAGAAAAAATGAGTATTAAAGATTACGCAGACAAGCACGGCGTTACTAAAACTGCTTTTTCGGCTTAGTACAGGAATCTTCTTCTTACCTCCTTCATGTTATTCTGCATTTGTTTTTTTTTGGCTTATTTGCTTCAGGCACACTCCATTTTTATAAGATGCATTGCGACGACTTTAAATGGAGCTAAAAAACTGCTAGAACCGCATTTTGAAGATAAAAAATGGTATAAGCCAATTTCTAAACTAAGTATGATGCCTGCTGTGAGCTTTCAAATAGAGCTTGCGAGTTCTCTCTTTACAGAAGTTGTTGAAGCTGCACGAGACAGTTTAGTAATCGGAATCAAGTAAATTTAAAAATCTATCTTTTGAAATGAAGATAGATTTTTTACATGTCAGATAGTGCAAAATAACACTCAATATATGTGCAAAATAAAATCAAAAATGACAATCAGTAGATACAAAGGTGTCATAACTTAGTTTCATATATAAGGAGTGTTTTTACGTGAAATATGGCTATTGTCGTGTCTCAACCGTAGGTCAGTCTTTATAGTCGCAAGAAAAGTCTGTAATTTTAGCGGGCGCTGAAATTGTTTTTAGAGATACATACACAGGAACCAAAGTGGTCAGGCCTCAGTTCCAAACATTGCTGAAAAATTTAAAAGGAGGGGACTCGTTAATAATTACGAAGTTAGATCGATTTGCTAGATCCACACTAGAAGATACAAAAATAATTAAAGGTTTATTTGAAAAAGGAATTACAGTTAACATCTTAAACATGGGTGTGGTTGAAAACACGCCGAATGGCCGCTTAATCTTTAATATATTCTTGAGCTTTGAGGAATTTGAACGGGATATGATTTTTGAAAGAACTCAAGAAGGAAAAATGATTGCAAAGCAGCGCGAAGACTTTCGAGAGGGGCCTCCAAGGAAATACGGAAAAAAACAGATTGAGCATGCACTTTGTTTAAAAGAGACTCACTCTTACAAAGAAGTAGAAGAGATAACAGGGATCTCCAAAAGTACGTTAATTAGAGCTAAAAAGCAAATAACAAATGAACATAGTTTCCCCTCAATGAGTTAATACCTAGGTGAATATTTACTACTGGTACCGATTTTATTTGGATAAAATATTCGGGAAAAGGCTAGTAACTGTTGAACACAACCTTTCGATATATTTCCCTCTATTTTTATCCTCTTTAATTTTGAGTTCATTTCTCTACTCAACTAATTCTTACATTACTATATGACTCATTTCTAATCATCTTTGTCTGATTTTTTGATGTCTCGTTGTAACTTAAATAACATTTCTTGAATATGACCCAGTCTTTCATTTGTAATTGAATAGATCTGGAATAATATAATTACAAATATCCATATGATTAAAGTAACAGGTATGGCAAACAATATGTGTCAATCATGGCACTTCCGTAATTTATAAAGTTATACCCAATAATCAAATTAAAAATTAGAATTACAACACAAACAATAGTGAGTAGAGCAATCATTGATTCTACCAACCTTTCATCATCATTTACCAGGATAGTGTTTCAGCGGCTTCGCTAATATTACCGCTAGTTGTACTATATGTATTTCTTTATCTCTCAAAAACTTATCCATCTCTGATTCATCAATTTCGTACTTGAACTCATTTAGTGATGACGCTTTCATATTAGCTTGGGTATCATCAGACAAGAAAAGTAGTGCAGAAGCGGTTACAACAGCAGCGGATACAGTAATCTTTTTCATTTTCATAGCCCCTTTCTAGATTGAGAAGATTACTAATAAAAGAGTATACTCTAGATGAAGAGGAGGATGTTTATGAACGTTACAGTTATTGGAACTGGAAGGATGGGTTCAGTTATTGCCAAGCGTCTTCCTTTAGAACATAACCGACTTTTAATTAACAATGGAAAATCTGAGGGCAAAGAATTGGCTGAACGCATAGGAGCTGCTTACACAACCGACCTAGGAAAACTAGAAGAGAGCGACGTCATCATCCTGTGTGTCCCGGCAGCTACTACATCAATAATTGCTAAACAAGCAGCTTCTTTTGCCAAAGATGGAGCGATCCTCATTAATTGTTCAACGAAAGCTTTTTTTGAAGAACAGTTAAAGCAGAATTACTTAAATCTTTATTTTGTGGAAGCTAAAATTATTGGTCACGCAGGATCTTTAGAGCAAGGGAAGTCTGCTATTGTCGTTGTCGATACGGATAAAAGAGAGGTGTTTCATATGATTGCTGATTTATTTTATGGAATGGGTTCCGTCCGAATGGGTGATGCAAAAAGTGTACCTGTTTTATCTACAATGGCAGCTGAAGCAGGCTTAAGAACGGCGGTTGCATTACGCAAACAATTAACGATGTATGGATTGCCAGAGGAAATGGAAAACATTCTTATTGAAAGTGTGTGTGCAGGAACGATGAGTGCATATGTCCGAAATGACTTAGGACATTTTGGTCAAGAACTTGCTGAGAAACTGGAAAGCGAGACAGGTGGGAATTGAGATGAGAGAGGTATACAGTGACATCATTCAATTTAGAGGCTCTCATGAAGAGTTTGGCTACAAGCAAGGAGTGCTTTTAAAAAATTCATTTACAGTACTTAATCGAGAAAACCAATGGAAGGTGCGGAAGAAAAGGTTTTTAATTGATATAGATGAAGCAAAGAAAGAAATTACAGCGATTTCTCAACCAATATGGCATGAGCTTATTGGTTTACGGGAAGCTCTTGAATGGTCGATGGAACGTGTTCTTGCAGAATTTGGTGGATACCGTGTTCCTTATAATCGATCTGGCTGCTCTATCGCAACGGGAACAAATTATTTGATCCGTAACTATGATTATCATCCAAAGACGTATGAAGGTCGTTATACATTGTTTCAACCAAACGATGGAGGTTATGCGGTGATGGCACCGAGCCAGCGCATTACTGGAAGAATGGATGGAATGAATGAAGCTGGTCTTGCCATGGGCTACAACTTTATGAATCGAAAAAACCCTGGCCCAGGATTTATTTGCTGTATGATAGGACGATTTATTTTAGAGACGTGTGCGACAGTAGAGGAAGCTGTTCAATTACTACAAACAATTCCTCATCGCCATTCGTTTAGTTACATTGTTTATGATAGAAGTGGAAAGACGATGATTGTTGAAGCGACACCGAGGGAGACGCATGTCCGATCTGCAATCCGTTGTACAAATCACTTCGAACAATTAGCTAAAGAAAATCGCCATCATTTAGTTGATTCAAAGCGAAGGTTAGAAGTGCTTGAGGAAAGTCAAAGAAAGGAGTTATCTGCAAAAGAAGCTTATTCCTTATTTAATGGGCAGCATCGTGGTCTTTTCTCCGATTTGTATTCGAGTTGGGCCGGAACAATTCACACTTCAATGTATTTTCCTGATGAGTTGAAATCATGGTTTGCAATTGGTCCAGACAAGAAGCCATTTGTTATTGATTTTGGAGAATGGCTTGAGGGCAAAGATGTAAGTGAAGAGCGTATTACGGGGGGAATCGACACGGACGTACCCTTTTTACATATGGACTTCCCCGCAGACTGGTCTAGAACCAAATAGCAATGTGCTTTAGCTAAGTCGTTTCTGGGTATATTACCTTAAAGAGAAGAAAGGGGCGTGTCTATGATTCGTAAAGTAGCAGCGCGAGTCCTCACAGTAGTTGCAATTTATGGCGTGAAGAAAGTGATTAATCGTTTTGTTTTAAAAAGTAAATCAGCAAAATCGTAGTTGCAGGTGTGATAGCAATATCGGTAATAGCGATAAATTATAGCAGACTTGCTTTAATTTAAACAAAATCCCATTGAAGATTTCCTTCAATGGGATTTTAACGATAAGATGAATGGATAAAGGGGAGAGCGTTTAGCGCTTAGCGATAGAATATTTGGTAACCGTCCTCGTCCGTGCATTTCAATTGCTAAGTGCATGTTTTCCTTATGTAGATGTTCATCAAAAAAAGAATAGACCGATCGTAATTGGAATGAAGGACCATATTAATAAGATCAAGCAAAAGCCCATAATATCTCGAACTTTTAAACCGGCAATGGAGAGAACTGGCAAAGCCCAAAATGGTTGAATCATATTTGTCCATGCATCGCCCCAAGCGACGGCCATAGCTACGCGAGCGGTATCCGCACCTAATTCAAGAGCTGCGGGAACCATAATGGGTCCTTGAACAGCCCATTGACCACCACCAGAAGGGATAAAGAAATTAATAATGCCAGCACTAATAAATGTTAAAAAAGGTAACGTTGCTTCAGTTGAGATATTGACGAACCACATAGCAATTTGCTCCGAAAGTCCAGAGGCAACCATCATCCCCATAATTCCTGCATAAAATGGGAATTGAATAATAATTCCGCCTGCATTTTTCACCCCTTGTGTAACGGAATCAAGAAAACGTTTAGGTGTCCGATGAAATAAAATTCCCAAAAATAAAAATGTGAAATTTACAATATTTATGTTTAAATCTAATCCATTGGCTATGAAGTGAAAAAAGATAAAAACCAGTCCTGCTCCACCAATGATCCAAGATAAGATTTGGCTGTTTTCGAGACGCTCAGCGGGTGTTAAAAGATTGTCAGAAGCAGCTGCGAGCTCTATTTTTTTATCAGCTTCTAAAAAAGTAGGATCAATCAACGTTTTGTCTTTAATTGATTTTAAGGAGAAATAATTAATAACTGGTAATGTTGCAATTAACGTAATCACAATAAAAAGATTATAAGGTGTTAATAACGTTTGTGTAACTGAAATTAAGCCTAACGAATCAATTAAAAAATGATTATTGGAGGCTATTGTTAAGGGAATAGACGCGGATAACCCTCCGTGCCAAAGAAGAAAACCACTATAAGCAGAAGCAATTAAAAGACGATAATCAACCGTAGGCACTCTTTTCACAACGTGTTTGGCAAATAAAGCACCAATTACTAGACCGAACCCATAGTTAATTAAACAAGCAAAAGATGCGACAAGTGTAACAAGAACAATTGCTTGCCCTGGCGTATTAGCAAGGGTGGCTAGACGTTTCAGTAATTTAGTTATCACGCTAGAGCTTGCGAAAATATAACCAGTTACTACAATCAGAGCCATCTGCATTGTAAATGATAATAAATCCCAAAAGCCTGATCCCCAATAATTGACCATATCAACAGGAGAGCTGTTTGTTGCAAATACTCCTATTATAAAAACAAGGATTGTTAAAAGAATCGCAAAAATAAATGCATCAGGTAAATAACGTTGAACAATGCGATCAAAAAAACGTGTCATAGCTCCAAACATAACAAAACCACCTTTTTCAAATCTTTATTGTAATAAAGTTAACAATTGTAAGAGAGATGAAAGTCTCGTAAGCAAATTGTATGTATGCGCTTTCTTTGGCGTGTATTTTACCTTATATCAGAGTTAATGGAGAAGTCAATAATAGAGTTTTTCTATTCACTCAATAACAAAAATGACTTCAATAAAATGGGCTTCTATTTTTTTGTTAACAATTAGGCATCCTAAAAAAATCTTTTCAAGAAATTATCCCAATTGAAACAATGGCCTTACACTGATAGCGTAAAGTAGAGAGAAAAAGGAGGCTATGTCATGAAAAAGCAGGCAATATTGGTATTGGTTGCCCTAGGGATATTATCAATTTACGCCGAAGAAGCGGGCGCCAAAGAGAAAACGGTTCGTATTTTACATACAAATGATTCTCATGGTAGGGCATTTGAAGGTGAGTTTGACGGCATGGGCTTTGCTAAGTTAAAAACAATGATCGAAGAGAATCAGGGAGAACACTCCCTTTTGCTTGATGCTGGCGATACATTTCACGGCACAACATTTGCCACTTTGGATCAAGGTGAATCCATACTGAAAACATATAATCAGATTGGCTATGATGCACTTGTGCCTGGAAATCATGATTTTAATTATGGACTTGACCGCTTGCAAGAGCTTGCGGAGATGGCGAATTTCCCAGTTATTGGAGCGAATGTGCTTGATGCGTCTGGTGACCCATTATTTGAGCCTTACATTTTACGCGAAGTGAATGGTGTGACACTTGGTATTTTTGGTTTATCAACTCCAGAAACTGCTTATAAAACCCATCCAGACAATGTGAAAGAGGTTGTATTTGATGACCCATCTGTTACAGCAGCGAGAATGGTGAAGGAGCTAGAGGAAGAAGATGTGGATGTCATTATTGGTTTATCACATTTAGGAATTGATGAATCGAGTGTGGACACAAGTGAAAAAGTAGCTGCTGAAGTCCAAGGTATTGATGTGATAATTGATGGACATAGCCATTCGATTTTGACGCATGGTGTTGAGGCAGGCAACGAGACGTTAATTGCAAGTGCTGGAGAATATGTGCAAAATCTTGGCATCGTTGAATTAACATTTGAAGAGGATGAATTGGTAGAGAAAAAAGCATGGTTAATGAATCAAGAAGATGCTGGTGAGCCAGATGAAGAAGTGGAATCACTCTTAACCGATATGGAGGCAAATCAACAAGAACTGTTGGCAGAAGTTGTGGGCAAGACTGCAATTAAACTAAACGGTGAGCGTGAGCATGTACGGGTTGAAGAAACGAATCTTGGCAATCTCATTGCTGATGTACTGCGAGAAGCAACTGACGCTGATATTGCCTTGACAAATGGCGGTGGGATTCGCGCATCGATTGCGCCAGGTCAGATTACAAAAGGAGACCTTGTTTCTGTTTCACCGTTTGGTAACTTCGGAGTTACGAAAGAAGTGACTGGAGCTCAGTTGATTGAGTTGCTAGAGAATGGTGTAAAGGCATACCCTGAACCAAGTGGTGGTTTCCCGCAAATTAGTGGATTTACTTTTGCATTTAATCCAGATGCTCCATCTGGTAGTCGTGTCCATTCAGTTGAAATTGCTGGTGAGCCAATAACTGAAGATACAACGTATGTGTTGGCTACAAATGACTTTCTAGCAGCAGGCGGTGATGAATATAATCAATTGGCTGAAGCCCCTTTAGTAAATGAGTTTAATGCGATTGATGAGCTGCTAATGAATTATTTACAGAGCGCAGGTGAGATCGCGCCTGAAGTGACGGGTAGAATGATTGTAGACGAGGGAATAGAACCAGGGGGAAATAGCGAATCAGCGCTGTATATCATTCAACCAGGAGATACATTATTTGAAATTGGACTCAACCACAATCTTCTTTGGACAACATTGATGGAATTAAACCCACATCTTTACGATAGCGATCTTATTTACGCAGGTGCAACAATTAAAATTCAGTAAGGATAGAGGAGCCTTGCGAGAATCGTCGAATAGGATTGTAATGAAAGGAGTGAGGAGGAGTGAAACGTTCTCGAAAACTCATGATGTTTAGTATAAGCTTTTTGATGCTAGTTGGGTGTGGAAGAGAAGATGAGACAGGTGGAAATAAAAGCATCATTCAACATAATAATCAAGAAGTAGGGCAAATTAGCATCGCTCAAAATACATTTGCCAATACACTACTAAGTGAAGTATGGAAAGAGAACAAGGGCGAGAATATGCTAGTCTCACCATACAGTGTTTATCATGCTCTCTCGATGCTCTATACTGGGGCGGATGCTCAAACGAAAGAAGATCTAGTAGAATTGTTAGAGCTTCAACCAAATGATGCAATTGGCCCTGCACTAAAACAACAACTAGATCACCTCCATAATACTGATATCGAACTTCAAGTTGCGAACTCAGTCTGGTATGGCAATGGAGCGATCTTATTTGATGATTATATTGCAGACATGGAAACAATGTTTGATGCAGATGTAAGCGATGAACTTACAGTGGATGGAATCAATTCTTGGGTGAATGAAAAAACCAAAGGGCGTATTCCAACAGTCGTCGAAAAGATTAAAGAGGATACAATTGCTTATCTAATCAATACCGTTTTTTTTGATGCCAAATGGGGTGAACCGTTTACAGAAACGCCAAACCAGCCGTTTTATTTAACAGAGAACAAGTCAATTGAAGTTCCATTTATGGCGTTAGAAACAACGATGCCTTATGTGAAAACAGAGGAAGTAGAAGTTGTAAAAATCGCATATGAAGACCCGCGTTTCTCGATGCTTGTGGCTCTACCAAATGAGTCAGTTACTGATCTTGGCGAATCGATTAAGCATTTAAGTGAACTGTCTTTTAATGAAAAAGCTGTTGAAGTCAAGCTCCCGTTATTTACATTTGAACAAAAACATAACTTAGAACAAATCCTTTCAGCGATGGGGATGGCTTCGTTGTTTGAAAATGCATCACTTAATCAAATGTTTGAAGCGATTCCAGGTGCTTATACGTATATTGATGAGGTCATTCAAAAGGCAATGATTGAAGTAGATACGGAAGGGACAGTTGCAGCTGCTGTAACTGCGGTTGGAATAACGCTTGAAAGCTCAATTGAAATGGATCATCATACAAGATTCGTAGCAGACCGTCCTTTTCTATATGCCATTCTTGATGAAGAGACAAACATCGTGTTATTTGCGGGTGTGATGATGGATCCATCTGAACAAGGGGATTTTGAGTAAGACAGCAAAAGCTGTCTTTTTTTACGTTTTTATGTATAGTAGACTATACATAAAGTAAAGTTTAGTATACAATAAAATTGGAAGAAGGTGGATTATGACAATTGAGAACCGAGTAAGAGAGTTAAGGGCTGTAAAAAGAATAACGCAAGGAGACCTAGCGGAAAAGGTTGGAGTAACAAGGCAGACAATTGTCGCATTAGAAAAGGGAAGTTATTCACCTTCTTTGTTGCTTGCTTTACAAATTGCAAAGGTTTTTGATACGACGGTTGAAGCGGTTTTTTATTTAGAAGAGGAGTGATCTTATGCGGTTTTGGATTGGAGTTTCATTTTCCTTTGTAGCGCTTAGTCTATTTACGTGGCAGCTAATTGAGTATTACCGAGCATCTTTAACATTGTCTGGATCAGAAGGGACATTCTTCTTTCTTAATTTAACACCGGGTTTTCTTTTATTCATTTTGATGATTCCTTATGGTTTTTACCTTCGCTATATGACAAAAAAGAATAAAGTCCCGCTTAAGGAATTGATGCTTATTCCACCTGAATTTAAAGAACGTGATGAGCGTGAAAAGGAAATTACGGCAAAAGCATGCCGTGCTTCTTATATGAGTATGTTCTACATCTATCCCGTTTTGGCAGCATTTCTGATTGTGTATCCCCTTATTCAAAATGTACTTCCATATTTGCCAATCGTTCTCGTAATGGTTGGTCCATTGTTGCAAATCTTTGTTTACTTGTTTACATGGCGTAAGGCTAATACAATATAACTGAAGCATATTACAAAGAGTGTACGAACAATTAGAACCTGTATTTTATAGAGCGATAAGTCACGATGCTAATCGTTCTCAGGTTTATGCTGTGTGCTTCAAAAAAATCAAGTTACATGTGGTTTTACTGCATAAAACGTTAAGCCTTAGAGAAAAAACATTTTTATTAAGTAGAGGTGAAAGCATGAATAAACAAACGGTTTTATTAATAATTGACATGATTAATCCATTTGATTTTAAAGGTGCTGAACAACTCTATCCGCTTGCATACAAGTGTGCGGAACAGGTAGCGAAGTTAAAAAAGCATATGCAAGATAAAGGTTATCCAGTTATCTATGTAAATGACAACTATGGGGATTGGAAATCAGAGTTTACACAAGTATATAACCATATTGTTAACGCTGGTTTGCCAGGGGCGCCAATTGCTGAAATCTTAGCACCAAGTGAAGAGGAGTATTCCGTTTTAAAGCCTCAATTCTCTGGTTTTTTTGCAACACCTCTTGATATGTTATTGAAGAGGATGGACGCCAAGACGTTAATAATAACTGGAGTAGTCGGGAATATGTGTATTGAATTCACTGCGAATGATGCCTATATGCTAGGTTATGATTTGCATATCCCAAAAGACGGATTTGCTTCAATTACAGAGGAGGAATACGACCGCTCACTTGATCACTTCAAGACGATTTTAAAAGCCGATGTTACCCCAATTTCTACCATAATAAATTGAGGAAAGCTATTGACGTCACGAACGAATCCGGTAAAATAAGACATGTTAGCACTCAATGTGGTTGAGTGCTAAAAGTAGTTGATAAGAACGAGGGAGTGTTTGCAATGGAAAAGAAACAATTTCAGGCAGAATCAAAACGATTGCTCGAAATGATGGTTAACTCAATCTATTCTCAAAAAGAAATATTCCTACGTGAATTGATTTCAAATTCAAGTGATGCGATTGATAAGATGTATTATCGTTCACTAACTGATGAGTCACTTGATTTTGAGCAAGGAAGCTATGCGGTTTTTGTAGAAGCTGATAAAGAAAAACGGACGTTAACACTTAAAGATACAGGTATTGGTATGACAAAAGAAGAGTTAGAATCAAATCTAGGTACAATTGCCAAGAGTGGTTCACTCGCTTTTAAGAAAGAAAATGAGATCAAAGATGGCCATGATATTATTGGTCAGTTTGGTGTAGGTTTTTATGCAGCATTTATGGTTGCAGATAAAGTCACTGTTCTTAGCCGTTCAGTTGATAGTGATCAAGCATACTTATGGGAATCTGATGGGACAGATGGCTATACAATTGAGCCAGCAGAGAAAGCAGAAGTTGGTACAGAAATTACGCTTCATATAAAAGAGAACACGGAAGATGAATCGTATGATGAATATATGGAAGAGTATCGTTTACAGCAAATTATTAAAAAGTACTCTGACTTTATTCGCTACCCGATTAAGATGAATGTGACAGTTAGCAAACCAAAAGAGGATAATGAAGAAGAGTACACAGAATTTGAAGAAGAGCAAACAATTAATAGCATGGTGCCAATCTGGCGCAAAAACAAGAGTGAACTGACGGATGAAGATTATGAGCAGTTTTACCAAGACAAGCGTTACGGTTTTGATAAGCCTCTTGAGCACATTCATGTTGCGGTTGATGGAGCTGTTCGCTATAATGCGATTCTGTTTATCCCTGAAAATACGCCATTTGATTATTATTCAAAGGAATATGAAAAGGGTCTTGAACTTTATGCTAATGGCGTTTTGATTATGGAAAAAAGTGCCGAACTCCTGCCAGACTATTTTAGTTTTGTAAAAGGGATGGTTGATTCCGAAGATCTGTCTTTAAACATCTCACGTGAAATGTTACAGCATGATCGCCAATTACAATTAATCGCTAAAAATATCAAATCAAAGATTAAAAGTCAGCTAAAGACGATGTTGAAAAAAGATCCGGATAAGTATGAAACATTTTACAAAGCATTTGGTCGTCAATTGAAATTTGGCGTATATAATGACTTTGGCGCCAACAAAGATGATTTACAAGACTTGCTTATGTTCTATTCATCTACAGAAAAGAAGCTTGTCTCACTTGCTGACTACGTTTCTCGCATGAAAGAAGGACAAACACAAATTTATTATGCAACTGGAGAGTCAACAGAGCGAATTGCGAAATTGCCGCAAACGGAGATGGTGGCTGATAAAGGTTACGAAATTCTCTATTTCACAGAAGATGTCGATGAGTTCGCTATAAAAATGCTCCGTGCTTATGATGAAAAAGAATTTGTCTCTGTTTCTAGTGCAGACTTGAAAATGGAAGAAGACGAAAAAGAAGACAGCACGGAATCGGACACTGAAAACGATGAGTTGTTTGAAAAAATGAAAGAAATTCTTTCTGGTAAGGTCAAAGATGTGCGCGTGTCAAAACGATTAAAAACACATCCAGTTTTCTTAGCGGCAGATGGAGAGATTACGCTAGAAATGGAAAAAGTTCTGCAAGCAATGCCAGACAACCAAAATGTAAAAGCAGAAAAAGTACTTGAATTAAATAGCAACCATGAGGTTTTTCAGTCGTTGAAAAAAGCGAATGAAGAAGATTCAGATAAGCTAGCTCTGTACACGAACCTATTGTACAGTCAAGCATTGCTAATTGAAGGATTGCCATTAGAAGATCCAGTTGAGTTTACAAAAGATATGTGTAAAGTAATGGTATAAAAAGAGATAGGACAGGGGAATAAAGCCCCTGTCTTTTTTTATGTAGAAGAAAAAAACGTTGGAAAAATTTTATTTGTATAATTTTTTAGTATGCCTTGCAATTTTGAAATACGATGTTTACCATAGTATAGCGTGTGGTAATTATAATAGATTTCCTTAATGAATTGTCAGATCTTTTACACAATGATTGATAATGAAAATGGTACAGAAAGAAGGGTGAGAAATGGCAGAAAACGTTAAAAAAGGCGGGCTTTTTCAACGCTTTCTAGATATGATTGAAAGAGTTGGTAATAAGCTACCGCATCCAGTTAATTTATTTGCGCTATTAGCAGTTATGGTCCTTATTGCTTCAGCCATCGTTGCCAGTTTGGGTGTATCTGTTGAAGATCCAGCAAATCCTGGTGAAACAGTAGAAGTTCAAAATTTATTAAATGGCGAGGGAATTGCCTATATCTTTTCAAGCATGGTAGATAATTTCATAGGATTTGCACCTTTAGGTGTTGTGTTGGCAACGATGCTTGGTATCGGAGTATGTGAACGAAGCGGTTTAATTGGCGCTGGTTTGAGAGGGTTTGTTCTGTCAATTCCGAACCGTTTAATTACAGCAGGTCTTGTTTTTGCAGCTATCATGTCCAGTGTAGCATCGGATGCTGGTTATGTTGTGTTACCTCCATTAGGAGCAGTTATTTATGCAGCATTAGGACGTCATCCAATGGCCGGTCTAGCGACAGCATTTGCAGGGGTTTCAGGTGGATTTAGTGCGAACTTAATGCTTTCTGCAACAGATCCCATGCTTGGTGAAATGACGATGCAAGCAGCAGCGACAATAGATCCAGCCTATGCGGACCAAATGAATAATGCAATGAACTGGTGGTTCATTATTGCTTCAACGTTCTTAGTCACATTTGTGATCACGTTAGTGTCTGAGAAAATTGTTGAGCCGCGTCTAGGAAAGTATAAAGGAGAGTATACTGGCGACCTCGATAAACTAAAGCCTATTGAGAAAAAAGGTTTAATTTATGCAATGATTTCATTTGCGATATCAGCAGGTTTAATGAGTTTGCTTGTATTCCCAGAATGGGGGCCAATGCGTGGGACAGGCGATAGTCCAATTGTTGTTTCACCATTTATGGATTCTCTTGTTGTTATTATTCTATTACTGTTTTTAATTCCTGGTCTAGTTTATGGGGTAGTGACGAAAGCGATTAAAAATGATAAAGATGTCGCCAATCAAATGTCCGACACGATGGCCTCAATGGGGATGTTTATTGTACTTGCCTTTACTGCTGGTCAGTTTGTTGCATACTTTAATGAATCCAATTTAGGTTTGGTCATGGGGATTTATGGAGGGGAACTACTAACCTCCTTAAATATGGACAGCGTTATGGTGATTATTGGATTTTTAATCATAACAGCATTTATTAATTTGTTTGTAGGTAGTGCTTCGGCTAAGTGGGCGATGATGGCACCTGTGTTTGTGCCAATCATGATGCAAATCGGTTATTCTCCGGAGTTAGCTCAAGCGGTTTACCGTGTAGCTGATTCTTCTACAAACATTATAACTCCATTGATGACTTACTTTGCAATCGTTATTGCCTTTGCGCAGAAATACGATAAAAATATGGGCGTTGGCACATTAATTTCGGTTATGTTGCCATTCTCTATTTGGTTATTAATTACATGGGCAGTATTTATTATTGTTTGGATCTTTACAGGACTTCCATTAGGTCCAAATGCCCCTGTTCTATATCCATAAGTGTAAAAACACCATATCCGCTTAGCGGATATGGTGTTTTTCGTTTATTAGTACTTATTTTTACAAAAGGGTTCATAACGTTTATCTCGAATAAATTTAATAAGGTAACGGGGAAAGGAGAGAAAAAAAGATGAGCTCAATTCCGATGGACTTATTTTCAAAACAATTTCATCAAAGTCCCTATACGTATTATAAAGAGATTCGACCGCACCATCCATTTGCTAAAGTGAAGATTCACAATGGGGTCCAAGAATCTTGGATGGCTTTTTCTTATGAAGCGGCAGAGGCGGTACTGAAAGACGAACGTTTTATTAAAGATATGAAGAAGGTATTTTCAGAGGAAGTGACTGAAGAAAATTTGACCCCGATTGCGCAAAGCATGTTATTTGTGGATCCCCCTGATCACAAGCGGTTGCGGAGCCTTGTGCAGAGAGGGTTTACCCCGAAAATGATCGGAAGACTTAAGGGAAGAATAGAGGAAATTGCGCGAGAACAAGCGCTATTCATGCAAGGCAAAGAAAGTGTCGATTTTATTGAAGCCTATGCATTCCCTATCCCGATTATCGTTATTTGTGAACTTCTTGGCATTCCGTCTGAAGATCGTCATGACTTTCAGCGGTGGTCCAATATTATGGTTGAGATTAGTGACGAGCCAACCTTTAATGAGGATTTTCAAGCAGCAATGTTAGAGTTTCATCAGTATTTAGAAAAACTAATTGGGGCAAAACGCGAGCAACCTCAAGACGATTTACTGTCTGAGTTGATTCTAGCGGAGGAGGGAAAAGATCGTTTAACCGTACGAGAGCTTTATGGTGTCATTATGTTATTGATTGTGGCTGGACATGAAACAACCGTTAATTTAATTGCAAATGGCGTGCTCGCCCTATTAACACACCCTGATCAATTAAAGAAACTAAAAGAAGAGCCTGCACTTACTGCGCAGGCGGTAGAAGAACTATTACGCTACAATGGTCCAGTAGAATTTAGTACGGACAGGTGGGCGAGGGAATCGTTTGAGTTTATGGGCCAACAAGTAAATAAAGGAGATCATGTACTTGTTTCTTTGGCTTCAGCGGACAATGATTCAACTGTTTTTAAAGATCCAGAAAAACTGGATATTACCCGTGAAAAAAGCCCTCATCTCGCTTTTGGGAAAGGCATTCACTTCTGTCTTGGAGCACCGCTTGCAAGGTTAGAAGGGGAGATAGCGATTCGAGTGTTGCTCGAAAATTATCCAAACCTTTCGCTCGATGCAGAATTATCGGAGCTAGAATGGCGCCAAAGTTTAATCATTCGGGGATTGAAGAAATTACCATTAAAACTTGTTTAAATAGTGCACATTCTCGATCCACTTATTACGATAATAGAGATGGTTATTCAGGTACAATTCCATTAGTTCGTACCGAAAGACTGAACGTGGCAATGTCGTATATGGTGTTTATAGAGGTACTGTTAGGTGTTCTGCTTCTGTATGCCCGATTTAATGAATGAAAAAAGGAAAGACAATCTTAAGATTGTCTTTCCTTTTTTGTTAGATAGTAGCCAAATCACGTGTTAGATCGTTGAGGGAACAAGGTTGAAGCAACGGTTGTAGATCCACTCGTAATCCGCTTGTGTTAGGTCACGAGGATTACCAATTGTTTGTGGGTCTTTTAATGCTTCTTTTGACCAACGCTCTACTTGTTTTGGATCAACGCCTTGTTGTTCAAGAGTTGGTACTTCAAGTTCTTCAACAAGGTCGTACATATATTTGACAGCTGCTTTAGCTGCTTCATTTGTCGTCATGTTCGCTGTATCAATTCCGAATGCTTGAGCGATGCGAGCAAAGCGTCCAGGTGCGCCCATCCAGTTAAACTCCATAACAGGACCCATCATTGCTGCTACACATTGACCGTGAGCAACGGGAACCATACCACCTAGCGATTGGCTCATCGCATGTGCAGCACCAGCCGATTCGCTTCCGTAAGATAGTCCAGCTAGCATGGCTGCTTGAGCCATTCCGTAACGAGCTTCTAAATCATCACCATCCGAGTATGCACGGCGGATGTACGTTGCTGCATATTCAATCGCAAGCAAAGCAACTGCATCTGTTACAGGTTGTGCGTATTTCATTGTGTAACATTCAACTGCGTGTGCAATTGCATCGATACCAGTCATTGCAGTTACGTGAGGAGGCATTGATGTGTGAAGCTCTGGATCAATAATTGTTAGGTGAGCAGCGATTAACGGGCCTCCAGTGTTAAATTTGTATTCGCGCTCTTCATCTGTAATCACCGCCCATTGTGTTACTTCGGAACCTGTCCCTGCTGTTGTTGGGATTGTTGCAAGTGTTGGAATACGATTTTCTAGTGGCTTCTTGCCATCAGCAGCTTCATAATCAAGCACTGTACCTTCATGTGTCACTTCAACACCAATCGCTTTCGCTGTATCCATGGAAGAACCACCACCAACGGCAACTAGGCCGTCACAATCATTCTCAAGATAAAATGCAGATCCGCGAGCAATTAAACGCGTAGGAGGGTTTGGTTCCACTTCATTAAATAAAACAACTTCAACTCCTGCATTTTTTAAGCTTTCTTCGACAGGCTTTGTCACACCAGCTTTATAAATTCCAGGATCAGTAACAAGAAGAACTTTCTTTGATCCAAATGCTTTCATTTCGCCCCCAAGATTTTTAATAGCACCAATACCATGTTTGATTGCTGTTGGTACCTCAAATGAATGGTAGCCTAACATCGATTCTATTTTCATGTGCATGCTCATCGAAATCTCTCCCTTTAAGTAAGTTTGATTTATTTATCTATTCACGGAGCGTGTTTCCACGTTTGAAACTGATTTTTATTTAAACCATCCAACGGGTTGCGGATTTTTGTTACGGAAAATATGTTTTACTTCCGTGTATTCTTCAAGCCCGATCTTACCAAGTTCGCGACCAAAGCCAGACTGTTTGTATCCGCCCCACGGGGCTTGTGCAAAATAAGGGTGGAAATCATTAATCCAAACAGTTCCCATGCGTAATTTTCCTGCGACCATTTCTGCTTTATCAATATCAGTTGAGAATACGGCTCCAGCAAGACCATAGATTGTATCGTTTGCTTTTGTAATAGCTTCCTCTGCAGTTGTGAAAGTTTCAACTGTTAAGACTGGACCAAACACTTCTTCTTGAACGATACGCATATCGTTGTTACAGTTCGTAAAGATGGTTGGTTCTAAGAAGAAGCCAGCTTTTAATTCGTCTTGTTCTGGACGCTTTCCACCAACAGCAAGAGTCGCGCCTTCATCTACTCCAATTTCAATATAACGCTCGACTTTTGCACGGTGTTCTGCAGAAATGAGTGGACCGGATTCGGTTGTTTCGTCGAATCCATTGCCAAGCTTAATGCGAGCAGCACGTTCAATAAGTTTTTCAACGAAAGCATCATGAATCGATTCTTCAACAAGTAGTCTAGATCCAGCAGAGCACACTTGACCGGCATGGAAAAAGACAGCGTTTAATGCTTGGTCGACGGCTGTTTCAAAATCTGCGTCAGCAAAAACGATGTTTGGATTTTTACCACCAAGCTCAAGCGCAATTTTTTTCACGTTCCCACTTGCGGCTTGCATGATTTTTTTCCCTGTTTCAATTCCACCAGTAAAGGAGACTAGGTCCACGTCAGTGCTTTCGGATAGAAGAGCACCTACTTCAGAGCCTGTTCCAAGGACAAGGTTAACGACCCCTGCCGGGAAGTCCGCTTCTTCGAAAAACTCAAATACTTTTGCTGTTGTAAGTGGTGTAATTTCACTTGGTTTAATAACAAGCGTGTTTCCGGCAACAAGTGCTGGAGCGAGTTTCCATGCTGCTTGTAAAAGTGGATAGTTCCATGGTGTAATTTGTGAACAAACACCAATTGGTTCACGCACAACTTTGCTAGTTGAATCTGGAAGAGGGCTTTCAATTACTTCTCCACCGTCTTTGTCAGCAAGTCCAGCAAAGTAGTAGAAAACGTTAGCGATATCATCCATGTCGCCAAGACTCTCTTCAAGTGTTTTCCCAGTGTCCAATGTTTCTAAGCGAGCTAATTCCTCACGATTCTCTTTTATTTTTTGACCGACTAAGCGGACCATCTCTCCCCGCTCACTTGCTGGGGTGCTTGCCCAAGAACCTTCATCAAACGCCTTTCTAGCCGCGGCAATCGCTTTCTCTGAATCAGCGCTTGTACCTTCCGAGGCAGTTGCAATAACGTCTTGATTAAACGGATTGATAATATCCCGTTTTTTATTTGCGGTTGCTTCTGTCCATTGTCCGTCGATATACATTTGAATGTGCAAAGGATAGCCACCTTTCATTTTGTTTAAAATATATTAAACGATTAATACAAAACCCAATTTAACATTGAATGAAGATCTTGTCAAAAAAAGAGTCTTCCCTTTTTCAGGAAGACTCAGTTGTCTCGTTTGTATCGTTCAATGATGTCTTGTGCCAAATTTCCAGTTTTAAATTGAGTCACAAGGAGATCAAGAAATTCATAATATTGCAAGGAGGCTTTAATTTTTGCTAGTGTATATTCAGCTTCTTCACGAATTTCTTCAGGAGTATCTTCGTTCTGAACGAGTGCTTCATATTGTGGGACCGCTTGTTCAATTGCCTTCATATTCACATTTCGTTCTCTTTCCCATCTGCGTGTAAAGAAAGAAGTAAAGAATTTAAAAAAGTCTCGTTCGGCTTCGTAAAGATCTTTCCGTTCTCCTTTACGATAAACACGGTGAATAATGTTTTCTTCCATTAGTTTGCGTACACCAATACTCATGCTACCTTTACTCATCCCAAGCTCATCGCGAAGTTCATTAAGGTTCATCGGTTGTTCATTTAAATAGAGCGTCGCGTATAATTGTCCAATTGAACGATTAACTCCGTATATATCCATTGTATCTGCAATGCTATCTTTTATGATTGAATGGATACGGTCAATTTCTTCACGTGCATGTTGTTCATTTTCCATTGAAGCACCTCTTTTTTTTACATAGTACAAATTGTAGCGCTAGTATAGCTGCTTGTATATTATAACGCAAGACAGACTCACATTATTTTTTGAAAGCGTTTATCATTGACAGATGAAGTAGCTATGTTAGTATTATGTCTAAATTGTTTAATTCATTCTAAACAAATTTTACAAAATTATAAGGGGAGATGCAAGGTGAAAAAGAGATTATGGTCAATTATTGCGATTGCTCCACTCGTATTAGCTGCATGCGGGGATGGAGACGCTGTTGAAGGAAGCGATTCAAAAGAAATCGAACTAACTTATGTGGCGTGGGATTCCGAACTTGCATCCAATCATGTCATCAGAGAAGTATTTGAACAAGCAGGTTATGATGTGACGTTAACGGTTGTTGAACAAGGCGTCATGTGGCAAAGCGTAGCCGATGGGAACGTTGATGGCCATGTTGCCGGATGGTTACCAGAAGATATGAAAGCTGATTACGAACGGTATCAAGATCAAGTTGTTGATTTAGGAGCAAACTTAGAAGGAGCACAAACTGGACTTGCTGTTCCTACATATATGGATATTGAAAGCATAGAAGACTTGTCAACCGATGTGGTTGGTGAAATTACAGGAATTGATGCTGGTGCCGGAGTGACAATAGCTACTGAAAAAGCAATTGAAGAATATAATTTAGATTTAGAACTTACTTTAAGTACAGACGCATTTATGACGCAACAACTTCGAGAAAAATATGAAGTTGGTGAACCTATTGTTGTTACAGGGTGGGAACCACATTGGAAATTTAACTCTTTTGAACTTCGTTTTCTTGAAGATCCTTTAGGTGTATTTGAAGCGAACGGAGAAATCCGAACGCTTGTACGTGAAGGATTAGAAGAGGAAGATCCAGATGCATTCCGGATTCTGGACCAATTTTATTGGACTGCTGATGATATGAATGAAGTCATGACCTATATTGCTGAAGAAGGTATGGAAGCGGAAGAAGCAGCTGAATTATGGGTAGAAGATAACCAAGATAAAGTGGATGAATGGCTTGAAGGAATCGAATGAACACATACAAAAAAGCGGGTCGTTGCATAAGCAGCTCCCTGCTTTTTTTGTGGATGAGGATGGTTGTTTTAACAAATAAATGGCTTGTTCGTGGTTGATTAGCTTGTCTTTTTTAAAGTCAAAAGTGATAGAAGAGTGTTTTTGTGATTTTTTTGAAATAGCGTTTTGTTTAGCTGTATCGTTTTTTACTGAGTAACGTCTATTTTGAGGATATAGATGGGTGTTTACTTCTTTAACAGCAGTCAGTGATCATGATTGGCCTTGCTTTTATTCTCGGGGCTCGTTTTGATGGTGGGATGATTGGTCTATTCGTTTTAATTGTATGTGCAGTGTTTGTTGGCTTAGCTTTTGGGGCATTATCCCTCGCTCTTGCCCTTGTTGTGCGAAATGAACAAGCGCTAACCTCTATTGTCGGGTTTATGCAAATGCCACTATTATTTTTATCGAGCTTGTTTATGCCGTTAGATCTTGTACCATATTGGGTGGGCGCGTTCGCTAAAGCGAATCCAGTAAATTGGGCAATTGAAGGAGCGAGAGAAGCATTAACGTCTGACGCTAATTGGATAGACATTTGGATTTGTCTAGGCATACTAGCTAGTTTTACATTCCTTTCTATATTGATTGCGATGCAGGCATTTAAAAACTACCAAAGAAAAAGATAGATTTTATTCTTAATATTCGTTATAATAAACCCCTGTCATTTTTAGGGTGGTGAAATATGAAACGTGTCGATGTTGTCTATACGGTCATTTTAAATGAACAAGAAGAGGTTTTGATAGTTCATAATCGGAAACATGATAACTGGTCTTTGCCAGGAGGTGCCGTTGAAAAGGGAGAAACGCTTGAGCAGGCTGCAATACGTGAAGCAAGAGAAGAAACTGGTTTAAAAGTGGAACTTGGAAAACTAATTGCCGTGAACGAAGCATTTATGACAAAAATAGAAGAACATGTCTTGTTTTTTACTTTCCTTGCTGAAAAAGTTGAAGGTACAATTGCGATTGAGGATAAAGAGTGGATTAATGAAGCAAGATGGGTTGACTTTAAAACTGCTAATAAACTGATGCCTTATTATCAAGGGAATCTTGAAGATCGAATAAAGGTGCATATAGAATATATTTATCAGGGAAGACAATAACGTATGTGCAGCTGCCACATGCGTTTTTTGAAGTTTGGTAATTAGTAAGAAAGAGGAACAGATATAGAGGAAATTTGAGCGCCAAAGTCTTACATTAAAAAATTCTCTTGCTATCTGATAAAAAATTCGATATATTGTAAAGGCTTACATAAGGTCATCTGATGACCTTATGATATAATGGACTTGTTTAAGGAGGAAATGTCTTGGGTACAGGTTGGTTTTCTATCATTGCACTTACGCCAATATTATCTGTTCTCTTGTTTTTAGTTATTCTAAAATGGCCAGCCAAACGAGCAATGCCAATTGCATTTATAATTACAGTTATCGTTGCATATTTCGTTTGGCAAGTCCCTGTTAATCAAATTGTCGCGTCAAGTATGAAAGGGATTGTTACCGCTTTAGAAGTATTATTTATCGTATTTGGTGCAGTGCTGATGTTAAACACATTACGTGAGAGCGGTGCAATTCATACGATTCGGCAAGGATTTACGAATATATCACCAGATCGGCGGATTCAAGCCATCATTATCTGTTGGCTTTTTGGATCATTCATCGAGGGGGCATCTGGTTGGGGAACGCCAGCTGCGATTCTAGCTCCTTTGCTTGTAGCTGTTGGTTTTCCGGCGATGGCCTCTGTCATGGTTGCACTTATTATTCAATCAACGCCTGTTTCCTTTGGTGCGGTAGGGACACCAATATTAATTGGTGTTGGATCGGGTTTAGCGGGTTCAGAAAATGTGATGGAAACAGCTGCAACACTTGGAATGACAACAGATGTTTACATAAGATCAATTGGTGCACAAGTAGCAATAGTACACGGAATAGTTGGGCTATTCATTCCGTTAATAATGGTTATGATGTTAACGCTCTTCTTTGGAGAGAAACGATCGATTCGAGCGGGTCTTAAGGTATGGAAATTTGCTTTGTTTGCAGGTATTGCATTCACTGTCCCTTATGTAGCTGTTGCCAATTTACTCGGACCAGAGTTTCCATCCTTATTCGGTGGATTAATTGGTCTTGCAATCGTGGTTCCAGCTGCTAAAAAGGGTTGGTTTATGCCAAAACAAACGTGGGATTTTGTTGATTCATCAAAATGGGATCCAGAATGGATGGGGATGCTCTCAGCTGACAAGCTTGTTACTCCAACTATCTCTCCATTAAAAGCGTGGTTCCCATATATTTTAATTGGTTTTTTGCTCGTTATTACAAGAATGAACGCGCTGCCATTTGGAGATGTGCTTAAACAAGCTGCTCTCCAGTTTGAAAACGTCTTTGGCACGCCAATTGAAATTGTTAGTACGCCATTGTTTTTACCTGGATTTACAATGGTTGCTGTGTCAGTCATTAGCTATTTTATTTATCGAATGAACCGACGTTCATACGGAACAGCTGTTAAAAACTCTACTAAAATGATTATAAGTGCGGCACCAGCTTTATTGTTTGCAGTCCCGATGGTGCAAGTTTTTATTAATTCCGGAGTGAACGCGAGTGGCTATGAAAGCATGCCGCTCTTATTAGCAGATACCGTTTCAAGTTTAACAGGAGAACATTGGCCGATTGTTGCACCTACAATCGGGGCGCTTGGTGCGTTTGTTGCTGGAAGCAATACGATCAGTAATATGATGTTTTCTTTATTTCAATTCGGAACAGCGGAGAATGTTGGCATCAATCCTGCAACAATCGTTGCTTTGCAGGCGGTTGGAGGAGCAGCAGGCAATATTATTTGCGTCCACAACGTTGTTGCAGCTTCAGCGGCAGCAGGAATTGTTGGGAAAGAGGGCGTACTCATTCGTAAAGTGATGATTCCACTTATTTATTATTTAGTGTTTGCAGGTGGAATAGGGTATGTTGCGATTCACGGATTTGGTTTTAATATTGGAACATTGTTTATAGTGGCTGTATTACTTGTTCTTATCATCCTTATAGTGAAATATGGTAGAAACGACAAGCTGCCTTCGTACAAAGAAAAGAAAAAGAGTTCAAACATGTAGGAGAGGATGTTTATGAAAGTCTCGTTATTTGTGACATGTCTCGCTGACGTCTTTTATCCAGGGGTTGGCCAAGATACGGTTGAAGTATTAGAGCGACTTGGTTGTGAAGTCGATTTTCCTGAAGCGCAAACGTGCTGTGGTCAACCTGCCTTTAACAGCGGCTACCACGAAGATACAAAAAAAGCAGCCAAGCATACGATTAAAACGTTTGCGCATTCAGATTATGTTGTGCTTCCTTCTGGTTCTTGTGCAGCGATGTTACATGAGTATGTAGAGTTATTTCATGGTGAACCAGAATGGCAAAAACGTGCACAGGAACTTTCAAAGAAAACCTATGAATTCACACAGTTCCTTGTCAATGTTTTAAAAGTGGAAAAAGTGGACGCATCCTATCACGGGAAAGCAACCTATCATACGTCTTGTCATATGACGAGGTTGTTAAGAGAAACAGAAGCCCCATTTAAATTGCTTGAGCAAGTAGATGGACTAGAATTAGAAGAACTTCCAAATAGAGAAACGTGCTGTGGATTTGGTGGAACATTCGCTGTAAAAATGCCAACAATTTCTGAACAAATGGTTGAAGAAAAAGCAAGAAACGTAGACAGGACTGGAGCAGAAGTACTAATTGGCGCAGACTGTGGTTGTCTTATGAATATTGGTGGTCGGCTTGAGCGAAATGGTCAGATGGTTCAAGTAAAACATATCGCACAAATTTTAAATAGCAAGGAGTGACGAGCATGGGCATTAAAGTTGGTGATCCTGCCTTTTCCAAGCGAATCGAAAAGGGTTTAAAAGATGGATTTATGCGTCAAGCAGTTAGTTCTGCTCAAGAGCGATTAAAGACATCTAAGACAAAAGCAGAGGTTGAGCTTGGCGATTGGGAAGAATGGCGTGACCTATCAGAAGAAATAAGAATGCATACGCTTGAGAATATCGATTTTTATTTGCATCAGTTAAGCGAGAATGTGAGCAAGAATGGTGGACATGTTTTCTTTGCTCAAACAGCTGAAGAAGCAAATGAATATATTAAAAAAGTGGCCAAAGAGAAAAACGCGAAAAAAGTTGTGAAATCAAAATCAATGGTGACCGAGGAAATTAGCATGAACGAAGCTCTTGAAGAAATTGGTTGTGAAGTTGTCGAGACGGATCTTGGCGAATACATTTTGCAAATTGATGATCATGACCCACCATCTCATATTGTTGCACCGGCCTTGCACAAAAACAAAGAGCAAATTCGTGATACGTTTAAAGTGAAAAAAGGGTATACAAAATCAGAGAATCCGCAAGAGCTAACGTTGTTTGCACGGGAGCAACTTCGCAAAGAGTTTTTGTCTGCCGATCTCGGTATCACCGGCTGTAACTTTGCGGTTGCCGAGTCAGGTAGCATTTCGCTTGTGACAAACGAAGGGAATGCGAGACTAGCAACAGCCCTACCAAAAACGCAAATCACTGTCATGGGGATGGAACGCGTCGTCCCAACTTGGGAAGAGCTTGATATTCTAGTAAGCATGCTTTGCCGTAGTGCTGTAGGACAAAAGTTAACGAGTTATGTCACAGGGTTAACTGGGGCACGTGAAGAAGGCGATGTAGATGGACCTGAAGACTTTCACCTCGTTATTGTGGATAATGGACGTTCTAAAATTTTAGGAACAGAATTTCAAGCCGCGCTTCACTGTATTCGTTGTGCAGCATGTATAAACGTTTGCCCAATTTACCGTCATGTGGGGGGACACTCTTATGGATCGATTTATCCAGGGCCAATTGGAGCGGTGTTAACGCCGCTTCTAGAAGGATATGATGACCATAAAGATTTGCCGTATGCATCAAGTTTATGCGCCGCTTGTACAGATGCATGCCCCGTCAAAATACCTCTTCATGAGATGTTAATCAAACATCGTCGTGTCATTGCAGAGGAAAAACGAACGCCAAAAACAGAAGTGTTAGCGATGAAGGGGTTTGGTATGGGGGTTAGCTCACCTGTTTTATACAAGACAGGTACAAAAATGGCACGGCTGGTCATGTTCCCATTTGTAAAAGATGGAGCAATTATAAAAGGTCCCGGTCCGTTAAAAGGGTGGACTGATGTGCGAAATATGCCAGCCCCGGCGAAAAAGCGATTCCGTGATTGGTATGCATCCCGGAAAAAGGAGGAGCAGCAGGATGATTGAAAAGCGTGAGCCTTTTTTAGATCACTTAGCAAAACAACTGGGACGCGATCGGAAAACAGAAGGTGTGGTTCGACCAAGTTATAAACATGCTCCGCAATTGCGGGTCATGGAAAATTATTCTCAAGACGAGTTAGTCGGGGTATTAAAAGATCAATGTCTGGCAATTCATACTGACTTCAAGCAAACAATAATGAGTAGATTGGAAGAAACCATTGATATTGTTTTGAAAGAATATGCTGCCCATTCTGTTATTACGTGGGATGATCCCCGGTTTAATGAGTTTGGATTAAGCAATTTCCTAAAAAGAGAACAAGTTGATTTATGGGAAACACACCCTGAGAATCAATCAATTGAACTGGCTGAAAAAGCGGATGTCGGTATAACGTTTACAGATTGCACATTGGCAGAGTCTGGTACGGTGACACTATTAAGCGGTAATGGCAAAGGACGATCTGTTAGTTTGTTGCCCCGTTATTACATTGCGATTATTCCGAAGAGCTCTCTCGTACCAAGAATAACGCAAGCAACAACAAGAATTCATGAATTGGCACAAGCGGGACGCTTGCCATCTTGTATTAACTTTATTTCAGGACCGAGCAATAGTGCAGATATTGAAATGAGTTTAGTAGTTGGTGTGCATGGGCCTCTAAGAGCTTGCTATATTTTAGTTGACGATAAGTAAGTTGAGGCTGGTGCGCTAAGCACCAGCCTTTAGACGTCTGTATGCTATACTGGGGGTAGTAGATTTAAATGAGGTGTCAAACGATGGCATTTAAACAAGTAAAAACAAAAAAGATTTCTGAAGTTATTCGGGATCAACTTGAAGAGTTGATCCGAAATGGTGATATACAACCTGGCGAAAAGCTTGATTCTGTGGAGAAACTTTCTGCAAGTTTTGAAGTGAGTCGTTCTGCGGTGCGAGAAGCACTTAGTGCATTGCGAGCAGTAGGGCTTGTGACGATTCGCCAAGGTGAGGGGACATTTGTTAATAAATATGATTTTTCCAGCATGGTAGATCCAGTAGACATACATCAAATTCTTTCTAACAAGGAAAAGCAAGAGTTGTTTCAAGTTCGGAAAATCATTGAAGTAGGAGCGGCTAGCCTTGCAGCTGATAACCGTACAGATGATCATCTTACAGTAATGAAGGACGCCCTTGATCAGATGGAAATCGCTGAAGCCGGGAAAGATCTTGGAGAAAAAGCAGATGTCAGGTTTCATCTGGCGTTGGCAGAGGCTACTGGAAATCAGTTACTAATCGAAATGATGCAGAAACTTTCAGATACGCTGGCACTTACAATGTATGAAAGTCGAAAAATTAGTCTGTATGCAGAAAAACAAACATTAACACGACTTCATCAAGAGCATGAACAAATCTATCATGCGATTGAGGCGCAAGATCCTGATGCAGCAAATGGTGCGATGATGGACCATCTTATAAATGTAGAAGAGGCATTGATGGAATATGAACAGCGCAAGCATGGTGAATAAAAAGAAAAAACGCTCTGGCTAACGCTGGAGCGTTTTACTTGTTATGAGCTGCTAAAAAGTGATCAATCTTATTTAAAATACCCATTAAAATGGCAAGGTTATCGTTTGCTTGTGAAGTTGATAACTCCAGTGCATGGTTCGCATCAGGAATAAGGTTCATCTGGATTTGAGATTCATTTAGTGTTTGAAAACGGTCTGCAACGTAACAAATATCGGCGGAACCAATAAAGCTAATCCCAGGTGCTGAACGTGCGGTCATACTTAAGTAGACAGGATCTTCTTGCAGCAATGGTGTTAACCAGATGGAGATCGCGTTTTGAAAATCACTCTGTTGAAGCAGGCTATCCATTGCATATGTACCAAGAGATTTGCCAATCAAACAGTAGTCTGTATAAGGGTTCGTTTGTAAGAACGTAGCTAACACTTGAGGTACATCTTCATACAATGAAGATACCACTTCATCAAAAGATACTGTTGGCTCATATTGATATTGAATTTTCAGAATATCATAACCGTGCGAAAAAGCGAGTTGCGCTGGATAGTGAAGTAAGGAACCAAGTACGGTGTAACCGAGGCCAGGTAAGATGATAGCTAACTTTTCAGAGGGCTCTTCATGTTTTATGATTGTGCATGTTATTCCAGCAATGTTTTGAATGTCCATTCTATTCCTCCCTTATGATAGAATCGTATCATAGCCTAGTTTGTTTAGATAGAGAGAGGGAATAAAATGGAGTGGAAAATAAAAGCGTTTCAACAGTTGTCTCCAGATGAGCTCTATGCAATTATTCAAGCGCGTATAGACGTCTTTGTTGTTGAACAAGCGTGTATGTATCAAGATTTAGATGGTTATGATCAAGAATCGTTTCATTTGTATTTGCAAGACGCAGGTGAGCTCCTCGCTTATGCCCGTCTGATCCCAAGTGGAACAATTTATAAAGAGTCATCTAGGTTTTAAAGAAGTGTCAGATGTTTTTCTTGAGGATGGAATTGATCATATTTATATGGTGTACAGTTAAAAGCGGGCCCAGATTTGATCTGGCCCGCTTTTGTTTTATTTTTTATTGAGTGGTAATGACGAATCCTTAGCCCATTCTGTCATTGAGCCATCATATACGGCCACAGTGCGTCTGCATTTCTCGCGTATGGTTTGAAAAAGCGCACATCAGATGATGGGTGCGCCCGCTACCGTTATTACTCAAACACATTGCCGTTTTTATCAATGTACTGGTGCGTAATGATTGTTCGCTCGAATGCTTCCCCTGCCATCGTTTTTCCTTCAATATCAACCGTTATGGTTTGGGAAGTATTTGGCTCCGCTGGAAGTGAAAACAATTTTGCGGACGTAACTGGTTGATCAGAGCTAACCTCACGATCGTTTACATAAACGGTATAGGATGTGTTATTTAAATCAATTGCTTTTGCATCAAAATTGGATGCAATGGTCCCTGCTACCGTTTGAATGGCAGAAGTAACCCCTCCTTCAAGAGCAGCTACTGCTAAGTAGGAAGCCCCGTCTTTATGTTTCATTTGAATGGTCCATTCTCCCGATTCTGGCGAATTGACTTCAAAATGATGTGCAACTGCTCCATTAAACAAACTGTTTTCATGTTCTGCTTGAACGGTTTTAACAGCATGTGATTGCCCACTCGGTGCAATGAGTTCAGCACTTGTTAATTCTTCACTTGCAAGGATAGAGACGGCTATAGAATTTACCCCTTCCTCAATGAAAAAGGGTTGGTCGCCAGCACCTAAAAACTCTCCTCCTCGAACGATTGTTCCAGTTTCAGCTATTGAACGTTCTGTTGCAACGTCCGTTTTTGCATTAGCCAATTGATTGCGTAAATGAGGAAAAACGAGATGCCCTTGATTAATTGCAAAATGATCCAAAGATAAAGATGCAAATTCAGGTGCATATGAAAGCCTTGAACTATCTACCGTTACTGACCCATCATTTGCACCGTAAGCATTTAAATAAATGCCACCAAACCAAAGGGCGGAGCCAAAGGACCCAATTGATTTCCCTGATAGTGTTGAGGTTGGGACAGTTTGTTGGGTTACAAGCGGGTCAGTAATCGAGCGGAAATGAGCCATTGTTCCTGTTTGAAGCGAATCTGTCCCTTCTGAACGCATGCCGATAATGGCCGCTAACCAGCCAGCCCAATTACTATAGGCTAAGTTCGCTAACTGACTACCATGGTGAGGAGTGCCAAGTGTAATGACCTTTGAAACGTAACGTTCTGCATTGTTATGGTAAAGTGCTGTTTGTGTATCAACCCCTCCTTTGCTATGACCAACAACAATGATTTTTTCACCAAAGTGGGCATGCATCTCAGCAAGTTTTTCGGCAAGCATAGCACCGTTATCCCAGTTTGACTTATCAGGGTAAAGATTAATAAAAGCAGTAGGATGACCTGCATCTCTTGCTTGTTGAAACATATCATTTGGTTCAAACCAGGTGGAGGCAGAACCTGTTAAACCATGAACAAATAAGATAGGTTGCCCCGTTTTTGGTGCAGGGTCTTCGCCGACATACCATGTCCCTGAAGGTGCATTAGGATCTGGTTTCCCTTTTGATATTGCATCGGCGAATTGAACAGGAAGCATTAGAGAGATGACAAGCACTAGAGCAGTAAGAGATTTCATTAGTTTCATTTGCTCACCCCTTTTTCGATTTAATTAAGCCTATGCCTTGAATCACGTAGATTTGTACGATTTTCTAACAAGATTTTTTAAAGCGAAAGCGGAGCAACTGTGCTATAATTTTTTGTTAGAATCGTTAGAAAGGTTTGATCACGCATGATGGATAAGCATCCGATATTAATAGTTGTATCCGTAGAGCAGGAAAAAACAGCTGTGCTAAGCGGGTTGGGAAATTCTCCTTACGTTGATGTACATATATGCGGTGTGGGCATGGCAAAAGCGGCTGCAAAAACAGCCAAACTACTCGCCCAAAAACCATATAGAGGTGTGATTAATATGGGGATTGCTGGGGGGTTTTCAGGAGAAGCGCAGATTGGATCAATTGTTGTCGCAGAATCAATTATTGCCCCAGAAATTGGTGCAGAATCTCCTGAAGGTTTTATTCCAGTTGATGATTTAGGTTTTGGTTCACAGACAATGAGTCCATTTGTTGATACTCACTTACTTGGGAAACTGGCTTCAAAAGCAGAAGTGAGGGCTGGAAGGGTACTGACTGTCTTGACAGCAACCGGAACGGCTGAAACAATGAAACGGCGAATGGCTACCTATGGAGCAGTTGCAGAAGCAATGGAAGGTTATGGTGTTGCATCTGCGACTGAAGAATTTGGCATTCCTTTTACAGAGATTAGATCTATTTCAAATATGGTCGGTGTTCGTGACAAAGCAAGCTGGGACTTTCCCGCGGCCTTTGCAGGGTTAAAAAAAGTAGCTGAATGTTTAAGGGAGGTAGAAGAAAGTGAACATAGCCTTTTCACCATGTCCGAATGACACATTTGTATTTTATGCATGGGTTCATGGGAAAATTGAGGGCGCACCCTCACTTAAGGTAACGTATGCAGATATTGATAAAACAAACTATTGGGCAGTCGATCAAACAGGTCCTGAAGTAATGAAAGTTTCTTATGCCGCTTTACCTTATGTGTTGGACCAGTATCGCTTAGTTCCAAGTGGTGGAGCTCTTGGTAGAGGTTGTGGTCCTCTTGTACTTACAAAAGAAAAACAAGAGATTCAATCACTTGAAGGGAAGACAGTTGCTGTTCCGAGTGATCGCTCAACCGCTTATTTGTTGTTCCGTCTTTGGACAGAACAAAAACTCGCCCAAAATAAAGTGACCATTCAAGTCATGTCGTTTGAAGACATTATGCCTGCTGTTCAAGCTGGAGAAGTTGATGCAGGTCTAGTTATTCATGAAGCGCGATTTACGTATCAAACCTACGACTTGCATTTGTTACAAGATTTAGGTGAATGGTGGGAAAAAGATACTGGGTTCCCCATTCCATTAGGTGCCATCATTGCAAAGAGAGACTTGGATGCAACAACAATCACAAAATGGGCGTCAGAGTCAGTGAAATACGCATGGGCGCACCCTGAAGAGACGAAGGAATACGTGATGGAGCATGCCCAAGAGTTGTCTGAATCAGTGGCAAATGCTCACATTGATTTATATGTAAATGAATTTTCTGCAAGTCTGGGAGAAGATGGATACCAAGCGATTGAGAATTTATTAGGAAGGGCGATGGGCCAGGGATTGGTCCCAGAGTTTGATCTTTCTAAAATCCGGAATTAATGAATGTGGCCTTCGATTCGTAAGGCCTTTTCTTGCATCATAGAAATGAAAGACGGAGCGGGGAGGATACATATGGAATATAGACAGTTAGCTTTAGCGATGCTTCGAACTGGACTGCTTGGTTTTGGTGGTGGCCCATCGGTTATGCCTCTTTTTAAACATGAGGCAGTAAATACGTACAAATGGATGAACGAAGATGATTTTGGGGAAACATTAGCGATAGCAAACACATTGCCAGGTCCAATTGCTACAAAAATGGCGGGATACTTAGGGTATCAAAGGAAAGGGTGGCTTGGTGCGACATGGGCCATACTCTGGCACATTTTGCCGACGAGCTTGGCAATGGTTTTATTATTTTCTGTTGTGGACGCGATTAGTGGCTCGGCTGTTATTGCTGGTATGATTGGTGCTGTCACCCCAGTTATCGCTGTCTTGCTCGGGCAAATGGCTTATGACTTTGGAAAAAAAGCGATTAAAGGTTTTGGTTGGGTATTTGGATTGGTTACTTTTGCAATTGCTTTTCTTCTTCTACAAACGTTAGATGTACACCCTGGTTTTGTCATTATTGCGTTTATCATTTATGGTTTATTTCATTATCGTATTGTGGATAAGTGGCGTAGGAAGAAGGAAGGTGAGTCGGCATGATTGTTTACTTTTATTTGTTTTTTGCTTTCTTTCTTGCGAATTTACTTGGTTATGGTGGCGGACCTGCCTCGATCCCGCTTATGTTTGAGGAAGTGGTCAATCGTTTTAATTGGATCTCAAGTGAAGAGTTTTATAATGTATTAGCACTTGGGAACGCGCTACCAGGACCAATTGCGACAAAAATCGCTGCATATGTTGGTTTTAGTGTAGTAGGTTGGGGAGGCGCACTCATTGCATTGGCTGCAACAGTTGTGCCTTCAGCAGTAGCAATGATCCTATTGATGAAAGTGTTGCAAAAATATAGACAGTCGAAAGTGGTTAAAGGAATTTCACTAGCGGTTCAACCGGTTATTTGTATGTTAATGCTAATCTTAACGGTCACCATTTTTGATGATGCGATTACGTCAATTGGTTGGATACAATCGCTTCTCATTGCAGCAATTGCTTTTGTTTTACTCGTAAAAGTAAAACTTCATCCAGCACTTGTCATCTTGCTTGCTTTTGCATATGGGGGGATTGTCATTCCGCTTATAAGTTAGAGAAAGACTGCCATCAGGCAGTCTTTTTTTAGTAGCGAAGATAAACGTTTATTGTTTAAGGTTTGAAGTGGACCGATAAGGAAGGGTATGATCTGTTTCAAATCGTGTGTAGATGCACGTATCGGCAAAGCCAGGTGAGCCAATTCGTCGCTCATTCTCTTTTAATATAGCTTCAAGCTGAAAGCCTAACTTTTCTGGGATTGCTCTACTTTTTAAGTTGTCTGGATCGCAGCGAATTTCAAGCCTGTGTACATGAAGTGTAGAAAAAGCATAATTAACGACTGATTGGACTGCTTCGGTCATATAACCTTTATTTACATATCTTGTATCAAGCCAATAACCAACTTCCATTCGAGGCACTTCCCATTTAATGCCGTGCAACCCTACTGAACCTATAAAAGCTTTCGATTGCTTTTCAAACAAATGGAAACGTAAGTCTTTTAAATCAAGAAAATCCGCATAAGCTTGACGAACACCAGATTCAGCTTGATCGACATTTTGAAAAGCCGATACCCAAGAAATCCAAGGAGATAATTCTTTCTGCGAAACTCTAAGAGAATTAAATAAAAGTGGACCGTCACCGGCAATAGGTGGTCTCATATACAGTCGTTCAGTCGTCAGTACTGGTAGGGACTGATCCATAGCGAAGCCTCCAGTTTTAAAAACGAGTATCCTTTAGTTTATGTGGAAGAAGGCATGGCTTATGAGCGGATCATACATTATGAGTATTTTTCTAAAGATAAAATAGAGAAAAGCATGGTTAAGTGATGACGGGCTGGAAAAAAAGGTTTTTCTATCATATGCTTAGATGAATGATAAATGAGGCAGGTGTGATATGAAAAAAGAGAAACAATTGCTAAGCCTCATGCAGTCGATCCGGGTATTGAGCTCAGCACGGGAATTGCCTGATGTGTTGCATCAGTTGATTCAAGAAGCACTTCAGGTTATTGATGGTTCTACTTCAGGAGTTTTGTTTTTGTATGATGAACAACAGGACGCTTTGTATGCGGAAAGCGCGATTGGTTTTAATATGAAAGCGTTAGGAAAAGTGCGACTAAAGCCAGGAGAAGGAATGAGTGGCAAGACGTTTGAATTAAAAAAAGGGAGTATTTATTCTAATCTTGTAGATACAAAGGTAGGTATGGCTAATTTAAGTAGCCACTCAGCTAAATATTACGGAGAATCGTTAGCTGAATGGATTTATCCCAAAAGTGCGATTTCAGTGCCGCTCCATGCTTCAGCTGGAACATGTATTGGCGTTTTAACCGTAGATATATTTGAACAGAATCGTCAGTTTGAAGAGGAAGATTTAGAACTTCTAGAGATGTTTGCCAGACAGGCGTCCATTGCCATTGAGAATGCAAGACTCTATTCACAAAACAAGAGAACGCAAGAGATTCACAAGGCGCTGTCACGCGTATCGTTATCAAACGGTGGTTTAGACGAAATTACAGCGGCTTTAGCTCGTTTGATTTCAAAAGATGTACTTGTTGTTAATGAATTTTCAGAAGAGTTATCGAGCTATACTTATCATCGCCATCATTTGGTCTTAACGAATCACTTATCAGACAAATTGAACTCTATTTTTTCTATAGGAAAGTCTGGTGTGCAAAAGTGGAATAGCAAAGAGGTGCATGCTGAATTCTACAGTTTTCCAATTCAGATTGAGTCTGTCACTATTGGCATGTTAGTCATTGCTGGTGAAAAAGACGCACTGCTCGATCCCCTTGATCAAATTGCGATTGAACAAGCGCTCCCTATTTTTGCAATGGAATTGAACCAGCGAGAGAAAAAAGATGTTGATGATTTTGTATACGCGGGTAGCTTGCTAGAAATGGCGATTCATTCTTCTAATAAGGAAGTGCCATATCAAGAATTAATGATGCATATACCAGCGGGAACGAATCAAAATTATGTAGTCGCAAAAGTACAAATGGACCATTGCGTTGTTCCAGTCCCCTCTTTAAACCGTATGAAGCAACAGTTGCTAAGAAAAGTCTACTATGAGATGTCTAAACTCTCTGAGACAGTCATTGTGTATGAGAGACATTTTGACTTAACATTTCTGTTCCCATTATCAACTGATTTATCGATTGAACAGGTCAAACCATTTTTACATGAATTGCTGAACTATGCAGATGCAACATGGAATCTTAGCGGTTGCGTTGGGATTGGTAGTAAGATGAACAAATTATCCGAGATCCAAGAGTCTCATGCTGAAGCCGTTCAAGCAATTACCTTTTTGCAACGAATGTCCGTTCAAGAACGAATCATTGATTACGAAGAGTTAGGTCCTTATCGATTGTTTTTGAAAATGGAAGAGACCGATTTGCGTCAGTATGTAATTGACACGATTGGTGTACTGATTAATCATGACCAACAGGGGCGCGGTGAATTAGTAAAGACAATGAAGGTATATATGGAACAGGGACAACATTTAAATGAATCTGCACACGCTCTCTACGTTCACGTCAATACCGTAAAATATCGATTAAAAAAAATTTATCAGCTTCTTAAAGTGTCCTCATTATCTGTATCACATGCCTTTGAAATTGAATTGGCGATTAAAATAGCAGATTATTTAGAAAGGTACTCAATTAGCGACAACAGATAAAAACAACTCGAGAATCTTGTCGAATAGAACTATAGAATTGTCTGATCATTTCATTTATAGTCGTATCTAAGTATTTGTTCAGATTAGTCCGTTAATGGACAATACAGTTAGTCGACGAAGGGGGAAGCCAGTTGGAACCTATTTTTCTTGCTCTTATTTTTATTGCCATTATTGCTGTTGGGGAAGTCATTTCAATTGGATCGCGTGCAAGAATTCCAACATTGCTTGTCGTTGTCGCAACGGTATTTATCTTGTTGCAAACTGGAATATTGCCAGAATCCTATATTGCTGCCTCCACTTTTGTAGCAGTAGGTGGCGTGTTGGTCCCGGTTTTAATCGTCCATCTAGGAACGATGATTCCTTTTAAGACGATGATGCAACAATACCAAGCTGTAATCATTACATTGATAGGACTTGCCTTTTCAGTAACAGCTGTCATTGTTCTTGTCACTTTGTTTTTTGATTATGAAACAGCGGTCGCCGGAGCGGGCCCAATTACAGGTGGAATTATTGCTTATATTATTACTGCTGAAGGACTACGAGAAGCCGGATTAACAGCTATTGTAGCTGTTCCGGTAACAGTGTTCACGATTCAAAACTTCTTTGGCATGCCGCTTTCATCCATTTTTCTTTCTCGATATGCAAAGAAAATTTGTGCAGGTGAAACAGCAGCGACTTTAGTTGACGCAACAACGAAAGAGGTTGAAATTGAATCGAATCAGAAACGACATTTACTACCTAAGGCTTTTATGGAAAGCAACTTTATCTTGTTATTCTTGTTATTTGCTGGTGGGGCCATTGCCGTTTTTCTAGATGGATTAACTGGTATTAATGCGAGCTTGTGGGCTCTTGCCATTGGAGTGACGGGTGCAGCATTACGCATCTACCCAGAGCGATCAATGGAGAAAGCGAATAGTTCAGGTATTACAATGATTGCACTCATTTTTGTTGTAATAAATTCTTTAATTGGTGTGACCTGGGGTCAAATAGTTGCTTCTCTTTTACCAGTTATGGTGATTATGGTAGTTGGTATCACCGGTTTAATGGTCGGAGCGATCATTGGAGCGAAGGTATTTAAATGGGATTTAAACAAGTCAATTCCCGTTGTACTAACGGCGTTGTATGGATTCCCAGGAGATTATTTGATTGTTGAAGAAATTAGTCGGAGTGTCGGACAAACAGAAGCGGAACAAAAGAGGATAAAAGACGAGCTTCTAGCACCGATGCTTATTGGTGGATTTACTTCCGTAACGGTTGGATCAGTTGCAATGGCAAGCATATTAATTTCTACACTTTAACAAAAGAAAAGGGGATGAAATCGATGGCAGTAACAGCAATAACAAATGTATCGATGATTGATGGCACAGGACAAGAGGTTGTTGAGGAAGCAATCGTCCTCATTGAAGGAAACCACATTAAGGCGGTAGGTTCCGCGCAAACGATTACGGTTCCTGCTAATGCACGTGTAGTAGATGGGGGGGGACAATACCTTTTGCCTGGATTGATAGATACTCATGTTCATATGGCATTAGAAATTAAAAATGTGCAAGAATCGTTGTTGACCCCGTTCTCTTATCACTTCTATGAAGCGGCACAAAGACTTCATACAACCCTTCAAACAGGTATTACGTCTGTGCGTGATGCCGGATTTGCAGATGTTGGTATTAAGAAAGCAGTAGAAGATGGGTTAATTACAGGGCCGCGAATGCAAGTTAGTATTAATCCACTCACGATTACAGGTGGACATGGTGATAGTTGGAATATTTCTGGAATCAATACAACCGCTCCCATTTATCCTGGGATGCCTGATGGAATCTGTGATGGACGGGAAGAAGTTCGAAAAACCGTACGAGAAATGTTGCGGGCTGGAGCAGATGTGGTGAAAGTTCATGCAACAGGGGGAGTGTCGAGTCCAACAGATCACCCAGAGTTCACACAATTCTCTCAAGAAGAGCTTGAGGTGATGGTTGAAGAAGCGACATTTCGTAAAGGTGTTAAGGTGATGGCCCATGCACAAGGGGCAGAAGGAATTAAAAATGCGGTTAGAGCAGGGATTCATTCAATCGAACACGGTATTTTTATTGATGATGAAGCGCTTGAGCTCATGCTTGAGAAAGGAACTTATCTTGTTCCGACATTACTAGCGCCCCTTGCTGTTCTTGAAGCGAGTGAGACATCAAATACGATGGCGCCTTATGCAATTGAAAAATCAAAAGAAGTGATTGATATTCATAAGCGAAGTATTGAAAAAGCGTATAAAGCTGGTGTGAAAATTGCAATGGGAACCGATGCAGGCGTTTTTCCACATGGGATTAACTTACGAGAATTAGGCCTCCTCTGTGAAATTGGAATGACACCAATGGAAGCAATCATAGCGTCTACAAAAACAGCAGCAGAATGTATGGGCTGGGAGGATAAGGTTGGTACAATTGAAGAAGGTAAATTAGCTGACCTCATTTTGGTTAAAAGCAATCCACTTGAGAACATTCACGTATTAGAAGATAGTGAAAACATCGTTTACGTTATGAAGGATGGAACCGTATATAAAGATCAAGCAAAAATAGCAGTCAACTCATAAAACGAACAGATGCCTTTTATTTAAACTGGAAGGCATCTTTCCATTTTTTACGCTCATTATTGGTATTTCAGATATAGCGAACCCGCAATAGGAAATGCAGGTCTGTTTGTCCGAACAAACAGATCTTCCAATTAACAAGAAAGCCCCAGAGACGATATATCTCTGGGGCTTTCTTTTAATTGAATGTAGCTCGGATCGCATCACGTAAAAAAGCAGCTCCGTCAGATACGATGTTATTGTAATAGCTGGAAAAACGATCGTCTGCGATATACATGTCTGCAAGACCACAATGGGCTTCTTTTGAATAATGGCTCCAGCTATACATTAGCCATTCCTTGTGTGCATTAGCAAGCTTGACAGAAGCGCAAGAATGAGGATCTTTTGTCCCAACCGCTTCTTGTAACAAAGAGAAAACCTCCTGTTCTTTTGCTTGCATAGCTGCGTAGTCCGCTTGGGACATACTCCGCCATTTGGCTTGTGAAGCAATAATCGCCTGGTCACCATAAGCAGCGCGAATCTCTTTTCCATAAGCATCTTCATTATCGCTAATCGCTTTCTCTTTAAACGCTTTAAACTTTTCTTCATCACTCATGGTTAAAACCCCTTTCTCTGATTGGATCGTCCTTTCAACTGTCTCAATGATCTGGTCAAGCCAGTCGCGTTTTTTAATGAGGTTCTCGCGGTGCTTTTGAAGCTCCGTTTCTGCATGGAAGGAATCAGCGGTTATGAGCGTCATAATGGTCTCTAGATCAACTTCAAGCTCGCGGTAGAATAAAATTTGTTGCAGTAATTTGACTTGTGTTTGCCCATAAATACGGTAGCCAGATGAATTGATTCGTTCGGGTTTTAATAAACCAATTTCATCATAATAACGCAACGTCCTACTACTAACGCCAGCGAGCTCTGCTAATTTTTTTACCGTATATTCCATTAATGATTCCTCCTCAAAACTAGATTAAGGGTTAACGTGGCGTAAAGGTCAAGGTGTAAGTTTAATTATAACTAATAATTAAAGTAAGTTCTTAGCCTGTAAAACAGGGTAAGTGGAAATGCAACCCAGTTAATGATAAAAATTGTGTGATTGGACAAACTACCCTGTATTCAATACATACGAGGTGAAAATTATGGCATCTATTTTATCCGTCGCTTCATATGATCCACCAAATGAGCTTCCGCAAGATCAAACGATGGAGTTTGCGCGAGAATTGTTTTCTGATAGTTATCAAGACATTGAGCGCTTATTAAAAGTATTTGCAAATGGTGACATTGAAAAGCGGAATTTTGCTGTTCCTCTTGAATGGTTTAAAAATGATCATTCGCTCGGAGAACGCAATGATCAATATATTGAGAGCGCAACCGCATACTCTGTTGAAGCAATCAAGAAATGTTTAGCAAACCCGTCGTTTTTAACAAGGACGATAGATCCATCAGAAGTGGATGCCATTATATGTGTATCGAGTACAGGGATGGCGACACCATCTCTTGATGCGCGTATTATGAATAAGCTTCCGTTCCGAGCTGAAACAAAGCGAGTACCTATATGGGGACTTGGTTGTGCTGGAGGGGCGGCAGGTTTGAGTCGTGCACACGACTACTGTTTGGCTTATCCAAAATCATCAGTACTTGTTGTATGTGTAGAATTATGTGGTCTGACTTTTCAAAAACAAGATCAGTCAAAAAGTAATCTGATTGGAACTTCTTTATTTGCTGACGGGGTAGCATGTGCGCTTGTTTCAGGAGCAAATTCCCCGTTAATTGAGGCGAGTGCTCATGCATACCATCCTGTGATTCGATCCACTGTATCTACACTAATGAATGATTCGGAGGATGTCATGGGTTGGGATGTGAAAGACAATGGTCTAAATGTCGTTTTCTCAAGAAGCATTCCAACAATTGTTGCCAATTGGCTCAAGCCAAATGTTGATAAATTTATGGCGGATGAGGGAATGGAACTTTCAGAGATTGATGAATTTATTGCCCATCCTGGTGGAAAGAAAGTGTTAGAGGCGTATGAGAAAGCTCTAGGACTTTCAAGTGATAAAACAGATTTATCAAGACAAGTGTTAAAAGAACATGGAAATATGTCTTCACCTACCGTGTTATATGTTTTAGAAAAATGTATGGAACATCCTCATGAACATGGAGACAAAGGGTTAGTGGCAGCTCTCGGACCTGGTTTTTGTTCGGAAATGCTTTTAGTTGAATGGGCCGGTGGTGTGCATTGAACTGGGTATACGGCATCGTTGCCGTAATTATCGTACAACGGTTAATTGAAGTTGGTGTAGCAAAAAGAAACGAACGTTGGATGAAGGGGAACGGTGGAGTTGAGGTGGGGAAGAGTCATTACCCATGGATGGTAGCCATGCATGTAGCGTTTTTTATTAGTCTATTTGTAGAAGTGACTTTAACAGGTGTGGTATTTACCGTATACAGCTTTATTCCACTTCTCTTTGTATTAATGGCTCAAATTGTTCGCATTTGGGTGCTCTTATCACTTGGTCGATATTGGAATACAAAAATTATTGTACTCCCTGAAGCACCAGTTGTGGAGAAAGGTCCATATCGTTTCGTGCGTCACCCAAATTATATGGTTGTTATTACAGAAATTGCGTTTATTCCATTGTTGTTCCAAGCATATTGGACAGCGCTTGTTTTTAGCGTCTTAAATGCATGGATGCTCGTTGTTCGAATTCGAACGGAAGAAGAAGCACTGTATGGAGAGACAAAAGACTATAGTGAACGATTTAAAGGGAAGAAACGATTTTGGTTTGTGTGAAATCGAAAGGGAGGAGAGCATCCTTATTGCTTTCCTCCCTTTATAAATTATGTTTGCTCCGGTTTATTATTTTTAATGATTTCGTTATCTGTTAGATCTTCAAAAGATGGGAGACTGAAAGCTATTATAATGGCTGTAGCAATTACTGTTAACTTCCTTTTAATTTTCATAATAAATGTCCCCTTTAGATTAATTTTTTAATTTCTTTTTCAACAAACATGATCATATTTGTATATCCTTGAGCATTAAATTGTCTTATCGTATCAAATAACAAAGGAATGTTACTTAATGCTTTTGCCTTGTAAAATTGTGCATGTGCAGATAATTTTCCAGACGCTTCAATGCTCCTTATAACATCCAATGCTTTTTGATTTTGACCACGTACAATATACTGATGTGCTTGTTCATGATCCACTACACCTTCTAAATCAAATGTTTCACCTAACATGTTTTTAGCAAAAGGAAAATAATTAGACTTAAGTTTATATACATAATCATTGTGATTGGCTTTTTGAGCATGAAAGATAGCTTTTTCATGTGCTTCCAAACTTCTTTTTTTGTCTTGAACAATATAAATATGACCTAGCCCATGATATGTTGTAGCTAAAAGAGCATCTGGTATTGATTCTATAACACTTGCTGCTAAGTAATAACTCTCTGCACTCTCATAATCCCCGGCACCAAAAAGGCTAGCATTCCCTCCTAACAGTGTAACTCGGGAAGCGAGTGCACTCTTGAAAAAACCACTTTCCATCTTCGAAAATTGAGTTCTAAATTGATCAATTAGAGGGGTAATATTTTTAATACCACCAATTCTGTCAAAATAGTTTAGCTGCGAAATATCAATTTTCATACGAAGCTGTTCGTTGTAAACTATGTTATTTAATCCTCTTAAATGAATAATGCAGTTTTCTAGGTGTAAGTTTGTTCCCGATGAAGAGAGGAAGACTTCATAAACTTTTGTCCACTCTTCTAAAAGATCATCCCGCTTATGAGTATGCAATAGTTTTTTGAGTGTATCTGTTTGACTAAAAAGGTGAGCATACTCAAATGCATCCTGCACATGTCGGAGCTTTTTTACGTTAACGGCATACGTATTCATGAATGGAACATAGTCGTTAGGCAGTGCTTTTTTAATAGCTGTAAGTACTTGTTCAAATGAAAGATCAGGATGATTACGGGCAAGTTTAATCATAAACTCGTCTGTGATTTCTTCTTTCTTTAGGACACGGTTCAAAATTGCGGTTGATGCCTCTACTCCAAGTTGAATTTTCAATCCCTCCTTTTCCATTTATTTGCTTTCTATTCTTATCGTAATGGACAAAGTTACAATAATCAACAAATATTTCGGAAAATTCTATTTTCCCAATAAGCAAATTGTTTAAATGAGTGAAATCTTGTCATGATCCGTCTCTTTTTTAAGTTTCTTTTAGTTGTTTAGATAAGAAGAATAAGCATTTTTTAAAGGAAACAAAAAACTCCTTGCTTTTATAAAGAAAATTCAGGTAAAATGAATACAGCTTTTTACTTTCAGAGAAGGAGATGAGACAAATGAAACACGTCATGATGGCAGCTGTACGGCTAAAACATAACTGTATACATGAAAAGTCTCGTCTGAATGTGGGCCGGTTGTTGGCTGTTTAAAATCTCTATGGGGCTTGTGAATTCAAACGCCCTTTGCACATACGTATATATAGACGTTGCGGCATTGCCGCGACGTCTTTTTTATGTGCAAAAGTAAAAGCACAACTATAAAGGAGGAAGAAGATGTGAATACCCATTCAAATGTATTTATCCCACTGATGCTTGACTTAGGAGAGCTAGAAGGTGGGTAGCTTAGTGTCGGACTTAAACAAGAGAGAGAAGTGACCACAGATGTTTCGAGTATTAAAACAATTAAGTTGGTTTTTTAAAGAACAGAAAAAAAGGTATCTTATAGCGGTTTCTTTATTAATTTTTGTGAGTGTAATTGATTTAATGCCTGCTCTCATTATCGGTAGAGCAGTTGATGCGTTTCAACGAGGTGCACTCTCTACATCAGTAGCAGGGTCGCTTATTGGTCTGATGGTTGTGGTCATCCTAGCAAGCTATTTTATTAGCTATATCTGGATGCGCCAGTTGTTTGGCGGGGCTTTTGTACTTGAACGAAAATTGAGATCGACGTTTATGAAGCATTTGTTTCAAATGGACCCGCCTTTTTTTGAAAAGCGCAAAACGGGAGATTTGCTTGCGCGTGGAACAAATGATATGAAAGCAATCTCTATGACCGCTGGTTTTGGAATTTTAACTTTAATTGATTCTGTTGTATTTATGGCGATTATTTTAGTCGCGATGACATGGTTAATCGATTGGAAACTAACACTCGCCGCAGTTGCGCCACTTCCAATCATTGCCCTTGTCGTGACGATTCTTGGAAAAATGATTCATACCCGTTTTTCGAAGGCTCAAGAAGCTTTTGGTGATTTAAACAACCGGGTTCTTGAATCGGTTGCGGGTATGCGAGTGATTAGAGCGTTTCGGAGTGAGCGTCGTGATGAGGCTTTATTTGAAGAAAAAAGCTATGACGTTTATAAGCGCTACATTCAAGTTGCACGAGTGGAATCGTTTTTTGATCCTGTTGTAAATATTGTTGTGGGCTTAAGTTATGTCATTGGACTTGGTTATGGCGCGTATCTTGTTTTTAATCAACAATTGACACTTGGTCAGATTGTGACCTTTAACTTGTATTTAGGAATGCTCATATGGCCGATGTTTGCGATCGGGGAGTTAGTTAATATTATGCAGCGTGGGGGGGCTTCATATGACCGCGTGCATGAGACATTGTCTGTTGAAAAAGCAGTCCCTGTGCCTACTAAAGCAGGTAATGGTGCTGCACAACTGCCTATTCGTATGACAGGGTTAACGTTCGCTTACCCAGGCGCGACTGGTGACCAACTTAAGGATCTATCTCTTGAGGTCGAAGCAGGTCAAACGGTGGGTATTATCGGTAAAACAGGGAGTGGAAAATCGACGCTTGTCAAGCAACTATTAAAATACTACCCTGCCGGAACGAAAGATCTATTCTATGATGGTGTTTCGGCTGATGAGTTAACACAAGTAGAGATGAGAGAATTAGTTGGTTACGTTCCTCAAGACCATGTTTTATTCTCAAAGTCTGTACGTGAAAACATTCTCTTCGCGGCAAAGGACGCAACGGAAGACCAGCTTAATCAGGCAATTAGAGCCTCAGCATTTGAACAAGACTTGAGTTTCTTGCCAGAAGGGCTAGATACACTTGTTGGCGAAAACGGCGTTTCTTTGTCTGGTGGACAGAAGCAGCGAATTTCAATTGCGCGAGCGCTCGTATTAGAGCCTGAAGTACTTATTTTGGATGACTCTTTATCAGCAGTTGATGCCAAGACAGAAGCGAAGATTGTTAGCAATATTCAGAAGGAACGAGCAGGAAAAACAACGTTTATTACAACCCATCGAATGTCTGCTGTAGAACATGCTGATCAAATTCTTGTTTTAGGTGATGGAGAAGTGGTTGAACGAGGAACGCATAGTGAACTAATGGAACGAAACGGTTGGTATGCACAACAAGTGAGAAATCAATCGCTTGTAGGGAAAGGGGTGACGTCATGAGCACAGAAAAACGCCTTGCACGTTACGCTCTAACAAGTAAAGGAACAATTTTGATTGCGTTACTCATGTTAACTGTTGCCGTAGCGGCAGAGCTAACGGGCCCATTTATCGCTAAAACGGTAATTGATCGCCATATATCGGGAATTGAACAGCCATGGTATGAAACGGAAGTGTATAACGATTCAGTAGAATACAATGGTCAATCGTATACGCGTGAAGCCAATCTACCAGAAGGAGCAGTAACGGGTGAGCAAGTACAAATTATGCAAATTGGGACGTCGTTTTATTTTCTTGAAGAACCTCTGCCATTAGAAGGCACACGTACGTATGAAAATGGGGTGCTTTCGATTGAAACAAATAAAGACGTTTTTCAAGCAGAAGCAGAGCCTCTTGCGACCAATGAAGTACTTGCTTTTTATACACCAGAAATTCGTCCAATTATAAATTGGCTTTTGCTTTATGTAGGAATCGTTATCGTAGCTTCTTTCTTTCGCTACGGTCAAGGATTTTATTTGAAAAAAGCCGCACATCGTATTATTCAACGAATGCGTGTCGATGTATTTAATCAACTTTCACGTGTCCCAGTTCGGTTCTTTGATCATCAACCAGCAGGTAAGATTGTTGCCCGAATTACGAATGATACTGAAGCGGTCCGTGAGCTCTACATGACGGTGCTTGCAAGCTTTTTCTCAAGCGGTATCTACATTATTGGTATTTATATCGCGTTATTCTTGCTTGATGTAAGGCTCGCTACTATTACGCTTGTCCTCTTGCCAATTTTGTTTATCTGGTTTAAGCTCTACCGCAAATTTGCTGCTGGTTATAACCGGATGATAAGGGCAAAAAATGCGGAAATTAATGCTTCCATGAATGAGAATGTCCAAGGAATGAGCATCATTCAGGCATTTAGGCAAGAAGAAACAAACCAAGAGGCGTTTGAGAAGTTAAATGATGAACATTACCAGTACCAAGCTCGATTGCTACGGTTAAATTCACTTACATCTCATAATTTAACGTTCGTTTTAAAGAATGCCATTTTTGTGGCATTGATTTGGTGGATTAGTGGAGGAACTGCAGGGTTGATTACGCTTGGCGTCCTTTATGCATTTGTTGATTATGTTAACAGATTGTTTGAACCTGTTAATCAAATCATTAATCAGCTCGCAAATCTAGAACAAGCAAGAGCAGCAGGAACACGTGTGTTTGAGTTAATGGATGAAACGGGTCGTGACGTTGATGATGATACAACACCTCGTCCTTTAGGCGAAGTGCAGTTTAATCAAGTGAGCTTTTCGTATAAGGATGGCGAAAATGTGCTGAATGACTTATCATTCCACGCAAAGCCTGGAGATACCATTGCCTTAGTTGGTCATACTGGATCAGGAAAAAGTTCAATTATGAATCTTTTATTCCGTTTCTATGACCCCCAAAAAGGAGATATTTGCATTGATGGTACGGATACGAAAACGATTTCTCCTCAAGCATTGCGTGCTCATATGGGCATTGTTTTGCAAGAACCCTATTTGTTTTCAGGAACAATTGCTTCGAACATTGCTTACGGTCGACCTGATGCGACACGTGCAGAAGTTGAAGAAGCGATCCGGCTTGTTGGTGGTGAAGAAGTCTTTCGGAAATTTAAGCATGGGCTAGATGAAGAAGTGACAGAGAGAGGGAGCACGCTTTCAAGCGGTCAGCGGCAACTAATTAGTTTCGCTCGAGCTCTAATTGCAAACCCAGCTATTCTTGTATTAGATGAAGCGACTTCAAGCATTGATACAGAGACGGAACTTTTAATCCAACAAGGAATGAATACGTTAAAGCAAAATCGAACAACATTTATCATTGCCCACCGTTTATCAACGATTAAAGACGCAGACCAAATCATTGTGCTCGACCGTGGCTCGATTTTAGAAAAAGGCAATCATGACGAATTGCTTGCCGCTGACGGAACGTATGCACAAATGTATTATACGCAGCAAGGTCAAGTGGGGTAGAGAAGTAAGTGTCCACTTATTCAATGAGAAAAGAGACAGCTTTATAGGCTGTCTTTTCTTTATTTCGTAGATGTTCATTTATTAGAAAATTTCGCTTTTAATAAATATAAAGCGCTCTCTCATCTTCCATTGCTCACATGATATAGTATGAAGAAACGAAAAACATAAACGTAGGGAATTAGTTGATGTTTTTGTGTACGAATTAGTGAAGGAATTTCAATTCAATATAGGTAGCATCAAATCTCAGGATAGGTGAAGGAAATGGGGAAAAAGCGTTCTTTAGAAAAGAAATTTATGATTTACATAACATGCTTAATTACGTTAATTATGCTTCTGGTCACAGCTGTTTATTTGTATTTAGAGCGAGAGCAAGCTCGGCAATTAATAGGGGAACAAGCATTAACGACTGCCCTTGCTATCTCAGAAATACCTGATGTGAAAAAGGCATTAACACAAGGAGGGAATGTAGCTGAAGTACGATTGCTTACAGAACGCATTCGTGAAAGTTCGGGGGCCGAATACATTGTAATTGGTGATGCAGAAGGTGTGCGATTAACCCATCCTGATCCACTAGAAATTGGTCGTCCGATGGTCGGGGGCGATAATGATGAAGCACTTTTATATGGAAATAGTTATATTTCGTTAGCAGATGGATCGCTTGGTACGTCGGTTAGAGGGAAAACACCTGTCTTTAATGAAGAAGATGAAGTGGTTGGTGTTGTTTCTGTTGGGTTTATGATTGATTATATTAATTCAATTTTTCAACAAGGTTTTTTCGCGTTTTTAATTTGGCTTTCATTGATTTTTCTACTTGGATTGATCGGGAGTAGAGTTCTGGCTAGAAGCATCCGTAACGATACTTTTGGATTAGAGCCATATCAAATTGCTAGACTTTACAAAGAGAGGCAGGCTGTTTTGGAGTCCGTTAAGGAAGGCTTAATTGCAACGGATCAACACGGGATGGTGACATTGGTAAACCAGTCGGCGAAAGAAATGCTGTTCCTAGATGATGAAGTGATTGGTAAACCAGTTGAAGTGGCTTTACCTAAGTCAGAAATGGCTGATGTGTTAAAAGATCAAGAACGCACAGGTCCACATGAAGCTATTTTCCAAGATAAACGACTCATTATTCATTACCAAACCATTGAAGAAGGTGGTGTCTATGGCGGTAAGGTGGCTAGTTTCCAAAATCGCTCTGAATTAAATGAGCTTATTAATGCATTATCTGAAATGCAGCAGTATTCGCAGGATTTACGAGCTCAGACACACGAGTATACGAACAAATTGTATGCTATTTCTGGTTGGCTTCAGTTAGGATACACACAAAAAGCAATTGAGTTTATTCATCAAGAGACCGGGTCGCAAAATCGAGATGGCAAAGTGCTATTCGATCAAATCAAAGATCCGACAATTCAAGCGGTGTTAGTAGGGAAACGGTCAAAAGCATCAGAGAAAAAAATTGATTTTCATGTAGACCTTGAGAGCAGTGTCACATCGATTTGGTCTCAATCAGCGACAGGACCACTTGTCACAATCATTGGTAATATTATTGATAATGCATTTGAAGCGGTAATAGCTGTTTCAAAACCATATGTTTCTCTGTTTATGACTGATGTGGGAAATGAGCTAATTATAGAAATTGCAGATAATGGACATGGAATTGATGAGCGTATTGCAGATCGTATATTTGAACAAGGCTTTTCAACAAAAGCAGATGATAAACGAGGATTTGGACTTGCGCTCACTATAGCAGCTTTAAAAGAATTAAATGGTTCACTCGAAATTGAAGGAAATATACCTCAGGGTACGATTGTTAGCTTGTATATCCCAAAGAATCAGGAGGTCGTGTGAAATGAACGTTATGATTGCTGAAGATGATTATCGCGTCGCAGAAATTCATGAACAATTTTTGAAAAAGATAAATAACATTCAAGTCGTCGCTAAAGCGCAAACGGCAAAGGAAACGGTTGCCTTAGCAAAAAAGCATCAGCCAGATCTTCTGTTACTTGACGTTTATTTACCAGACCAGTTAGGAACGGACACGTTGATTGAGCTCCAACAAAGTTGTCCTACAATGCAAGTAATCTTAATTACTGCAGCCACAGAAAAAGAGATTTTTAGGAGCGCTCTACAACATGGGGTTGCGGATTTTCTTGTGAAACCAATTGCGTTTGAGCGTCTACAATCTGCAGTTAGTAAAGTAGAAAAACTAAGCGCGTGGTTAAAAGAAAAGGAACCAATTGATCAATCAGTGGCGGACCAATTTTTCCAAAAATCGAACAAGCGTCTTAGTGAGGATGCGAATTTGCCTAAAGGAATTGACCAGCTCACGTTACAAAAAGTACGGACACTGCTTAATGAGCAAGTGGAAGGTATAACTGCCGAAGCGATGGGGAGAATGTTTGGTGCTTCTCGAACGACTTCTAGAAGATACTTGGAATATTTAATTTCGATTGGCGAAGCAAAGGCGGAACTTGAATATGGAATCGTAGGTAGACCGGAACGGAAATATTGGGTTGTTTAATAACCTTCTTATTAATCAAACCCGCAAACGATAAAGCTAGGAATGGAGAGCCAAGTACTTGGCTCTTTTTGTTTTGCAAAGCCCATTATCTTGTGAACTTTATGAACAAAATAAACAAATAAGTCAAAATGAACGTTAAGTTGTAAGCGATTACATCCGTTGGAGTTTCAAAGTAAGATAAGAAGAATGATGTGAAGGGAGTGTATATGTGTGAAACAAACGTGGATTCTCGCTCTTGGTCTCTTTATCGTCCTGGCGGGATGTTCGATGCCGGAGGGCATTTCGAGTCCCGCGATAATCTCCATACTGCTCTTGACCTGACGCAAATCCAGCACCTACAAGAACTCCAATAAAGGCACTTGCTATTTTTATTATGTTTCTCATCGCGTATCTCGTTTTTTAAACAGTTTGTTAATATCTTTCCCTGTTTACATCGTTTTAAACGGTTTGGGGTATCTCTATGGTAAAATAGCTGTGAGAGATCGTTGAATGAGGATTTTGGTTAGAGAAAGCAGGGATATGAGTGAAACCAAGAAAACAAACGTTTGAAGTTGGTGACCATGAAGAGATTGGCGACTGTCTAGCACGGATGGACCGGGAAGGATACAGACCTACGAGAAGAATGGAAAAGCCGGTCTTTGAGCAACAAGGGAAAAAAGAACCAGTGTGGTTAAAACAGCGAATTGTGTTTGAAGGGGTATTAAAGGAAGATACGAATCAACAAGTGTGAAAAGGCGAAGCAAGCGAGATGCTTCGCCTTTTTTTCTATTAAGTATTGCTTTAACGTTGTGATTTGATAAATAAAGATTGTTATATATGCTCACAGTTAAGTAGTCTTGGTTATCATGTTCGTTTATGCTGAATGACAACAAACTAAATAAATGGAATCTTATAAATATAAAAACTGGAGGGTGTGAATTGTCGTACAAACAGTTTCTTATGGTGATAAGCCTCACCCTATTTGCAAGTGGTTGTGCTGTTTCAGATCAAGAAGTCACATTAGGGACAAGTGAGGAAGACACACTCATTATTGGAATTGAATCAGAGGCAGATGTCCTCGATCCTCATGCTGGTAATGGGTGGGTTACAATGCGAATTAACCATCAAATGTATGAGACGTTAGTGGCGCAAGACTTAACGAAATCATCGGAAGCAGCCCCAATACCTGAACTAATACCTGGACTTGCTGAATCATGGGAGGTGTCAGAAGACGGGAAGACGTATACGTTTGCTTTACGTGAGCAAGTTCAATTTCACGATGGTACACCTTTTAATGCAGATGCGGTGCAGTTTAATATTAAACGCTTGACGGACCCATCGTTTGATTATTACTACCAAACGGGGGCTAGTCGTAGTTTTCGAACTTGGCTTTACTTTGAATCATCAGAAGTGATTGACGATTCAACTATTAAGATTCACTTAAGTGAACCATTTAGGGAGTTTCCACGGTTATTAGCGTTAAGTAATTCCTTGCAAATTGTGAGTCCAACAGCAATAGAAACCTATGGAAATGAAGGCTTAGCGAACCACCCGACTGGGACAGGTCCATTTCGATTTGAAGAACGAAACCGTGGCGAAAACATTAATATAATCAAAAACGACAGATATTGGGGTGATCCTGCCCAACTAGATAGAGTAATATTCAGGCCATTATCGGACCCTGCGAGCCGGGCGCTTGCTATTCGCAACGATGAAGTTGATATCATTGCTGTTCCTCCAGCTGATTCGCTTGCTAACTTTGAAGAAGACGGATGGAATGTCGTGTCCGGTAAACCTCCACATGTTTGGTATATGAATTTCAATTTCGATAATCCGATTATGCAAGATAAGAGAGTACGACAAGCAATGAATTACGCGATTGATCGTGAAGGTATTGCAGAGGAGTTACTGCGTGGGAGTGTGACCCCAGCTTATACGATGCAGACGAGGGGACACGCAGGCTATGACTCTAGTAGGCGTTGGTATGAATATAATCCAGAGAAAGCAAAGTCGCTATTAAAAGAAGCGGGGTATGAAAATGGATTTGAAACAACCATTAAAACATCAATTGATGGATCAGGACAATTAGTTCCTGTAGATATCATGGAGTGGATTCAGCGAGACCTGGCGTCCGTTGGTATTGAAGCAACAATCGATTCTTCTGAATGGATTAGTTATTTTGCTGGCTTTAGTAACGGAATGGAAGAGCAGGTGGGTATGAATCAAATGTCCTCAGGTCGAACCTCTCCATTTTGGTTAGCGATGGTTGCCCATTCAAGCTTTAGTGCTCCAGGAGGGTTTAATTCTGGTAAATATATAAATGGTGAGGTGGATCAGGTCTTAAATGCTGCATCTTTTGAAGAAAACCATGTGGAATCTTTGCGTTTGTGGGCGGAAGCAGAGCAATTGATTATGGAAGACGCAGCCTTTATTCCAGTGTTAAACGATACAGCTCCTTACGTTGTACATCCACGTGTTCAGAACTTTATTATTCCATCCGAAGAATGGTATGACTTATCGATTGTATCAATCGATCAATAGATTGGAGTTGAGTGAATGATTAAGTACGTTACGGGACGTCTCCTCTCAATGATTCCTGTTTTGATTGGTGTCACAATTGTTGTGTTTTTGTTAGCAAAATTGATACCAGGCGATCCAGCACAAAGTATTCTTGGAGCAGATGCTACGCCTGAAGCGATTGATGCTTTACGTGAAGAAATGGGGCTTAATGATTCGATTCTAAGCCAATATGGATCTTGGTTAATCAACATTCTTCAAGGCGATCTAGGCTTTTCTTATACGTTGAGCGCGGATATCGCCTCGGAATTACTCCCACGTTTCATAAATACGCTTATTTTGACAGCAGCTTCCCTATTTATTTGTATCGTTGTCGGCGTGTTTTTAGGCGCTTTAAGTGCAATCAAGAATGGTCGTTTATTTGATAAAGTAAGCATGGCGATTGCCATGATTGGTGCAAGTATCCCTGTGTTTTGGATCGCGCTGATGCTTATGTGGGTATTCTCAATTCAAATAAATTTGTTTCCTGTAGGTGGCATGTACAATATGCGTAACCCTGGTGGATTATTTGATCTAGTAAGTCATCTAGTTTTACCAGCATTCGCGACTGCTACGGTATCAATTGCCGTTATTGCTCGACTCTCGAGAAATACAATGTTAGAGACGTTGCAAAAGGATTATATTCATTATTTTCATTCATTTGGAATAGCTGATCGGAAAATAAATATAAGGCATGCATTGCGAAATTCCTTACCACCTATAATCAATATCGCAGGGTTACAAGTGGGCTACATCCTAGGGGGAGCGTTGTTTAGTGAAGTCGTGTTTAATTGGCCGGGGATCGGGCAGCAGCTTTACGTTGCCATTACGTCTAATGATTATGCGATGATTCAAGGTGGTATCTTGCTTATTGCGATATCTGTGGTGTGTATAAATGCGTTAGTCGATATTTTAAATGTAGCGCTCAGTCCTAAATTAAGGGATTCACTGTGATTTATAGGGAGAAGGGGATGGATGTTCATGCGTGCAAGAGGTCAAGGAAAACGTAGTATTCAAAAGTATTTCCAGAATAAGCAAGCACTTGTAGGTACAATCATTATCGCTTTTGCCGTCGTCTTTGCTCTTTTTCCCAGTGTTTTTGCTCCATATGATCCTAATGTTGTGCCGGAAGGCAGTACTAGATTGTTACCTCCAGGCTCTGACGGTCATGTACTTGGGACAGACCAGCAAGGACGCGACTTATTAAGTAGGATCGTATTTGGTACACAGGTCTCTCTTTTATCAGCGATTGTGCCGGTTTTCATTTCGGCATTCATTAGTTTATTGATTGGGGTTGTGGCGGGGTATTACAAAGGCTGGATTGGAACTTGTTTAATGAGAGTGATGGATGTATTTTTTGCTTTTCCAGCAGTTCTATTAGCGATTGCAATAGCTGCGATACTTGGACCAGGATTATTAAATGTCATGATTGCAATGGTAATTGTCCGTATTCCTTATATGACCAGAGTGGTCTACACAGATACGATGCAAGAGAGCGAGAAGGAGTATATTGAGGCGGCAAGAGCATTTGGAATGAAAGATGGAGAAATTCTTTTTCGGCAACTCATTCCGAATGTATTGCCATCATTAATTGTGTATGCTACGACACTTGCAGGAGTAACGATCGTTACAGTTGCCGGTTTAAGTTTCATTGGATTAGGCGTTCAACCACCAAATCCTGATTGGGGAAGGATGGCAAGTGAAGGCAGTGTGCTGTTAATGCAAGGATACCCACACATCACCTTCATACCGGGATTAGCAATTATTCTTCTTTCCTTTGCGTTTAGTTTAGTAGGTGATGGCTTAAGAGATGCAATTGATCCGAGAGTAAAACAAAAACCTAGAAAACGCGGTAGGGAAAAAGCAATTCAAAAAGCAGCTTAACCTATGGGAGGGGTGTGCCTTTTGTCAGCATTAACAGCTAGAAGAAATCAAACGCTTTTGGAAGTTAATGAACTTACAACGGAAATTAAAACGGTTGATGGAAATGTACAGGTATTAAAAGACGTTACTCTATCAATCAAAAAGGGAGAAATAGTAGCAATTGTAGGGGAGTCTGGTTCAGGGAAATCGATGACAATTCATTCGATCCTACAATTAATCCCAAAAGAATTGCTTTCAAGTTATAAAGGGACAATTAATGCATTTGGCAAACAGTTGCTTCATCTATCGCAGAGGGAGATGAAAACAATTAAAGGAAAACGAGTTTCGTTAATTGCTCAAAATGCAATGACCTCTTTGGATCCTTCTTACACGATTGGAAGCCAACTTGTTGAGGTTATAAGGGCAAAAACCAGTTTATTAAAAAAACAGGCACGTGAACGGGCGAGGGACTTGCTTTACGAGATGGGAATTGAAGATCCGAACCAAGTGTATCATGCATATGCACATCAGCTTAGTGGCGGCCAAAGGCAACGAGCCGTCATTGCAATGTCGCTTGCTTGTGAGCCAGATTTAATTATTGCCGATGAGCCCACATCGGCGCTTGATCCGACTGTTCAATTGCAAGTGCTAGAGCTACTTCAGAAAATCAATCGTGAGTTTGGTACAGCTGTCTTAATGATTACACATGATTTTGGAGTTGTTGCAAAAATAGCTGATAAAGTTGCAGTGATGTACGCAGGGCAAGTTGTGGAACAAGGGGTGGTTTCTGATGTGATGTTTCAGCCAAAACACCCATACACGCAAGGGTTACTTGCATGTATTCCAACATTAGATTGGATTTTTGATAAAGATAAAACAAAAAGCATGCTTCATCAAATAGCTGGAGAACCACCAAATCTTGCTATACCTCAACAGGGGTGCCGCTTTGCTCCAAGGTGTTTTAAGGCAGAGAAAAGCTGCTTCGAGGTTGAACCTAGTATGGACATTGATCAAAACACAGCCATTCCCCATGAAGCTCGATGTATCTTAATAAAGGAGGCCAAATGATGAATGATAAACCATTAATTCAAGTCGAACACTTGAGTAAACAGTACGGAAAGGAACGAGCGTTGTTTCGCTCTCGGGACGCGATGAAAGCTGTAAATGACGTATCATTTTACATTAATCAAGGCGAGACTTTTGGGCTAATCGGGGAGTCAGGATCAGGCAAAACAACTGTTGGAAGAATGCTTCTTCGCTTAGTTGAGCCATCTTCAGGTTCTATAAAGTTTAAAGGAGAAGAGATAGTAGGCATATCTCGCTTAGAGATGAGGAACTTACGTAAACAAGTGCAAATCGTATTTCAAGATTCTGGATCGGCATTTAATCCAAGAAAAACAATTGGAACAGAAATTTTGACTCCACTGCTGCGTTTAGGTGTTTTAAACAGTAAGTTAGAAGGAGAGAAAGCTGTTTGTGAGATGTTAGAACGTGTGGGTTTGCGAAAAGATTTTGCAGAAAGGTACCCGCATGAATTATCTGGTGGTCAGCGTCAACGGGCAGGGATCGCTCGAGCGCTTGTTTTAAAGCCTGCTTTCTTAGTATTAGACGAACCGGTGTCAGCCTTGGATGTTTCAGTTAAGGCACAAATTATTGAGCTGTTACAAGAATTGCAACATGATTACAAGCTAACCTACTTGTTTATTGCTCATAATTTAGATTTGGTTGCTTATTTCTGTGAGCGTATCGCGGTTATGAAAAAGGGTAGAATTGTAGAGTCTGGGGATACAAGAGACTTATTTACAAAACCAAAACATGGAGTGACTCGAAACTTATTAGGTTCAATCCTGACACTTGATGGGCATTTGGGTGAGGTAAAAAAAGACGTGTATAGTGCTTAATCTAAAAGAGGCACCTGGTTTGTATGAACTGTACCCTTTTTAATAGACAGTTAAAAAAACCTTTATGCAGCTAGTAAATGACCTCGGTATTGTTCCGGGGTCATTCTTTTTAATCCCCATTGATAACGATCAGAATTGTAATAGTCAATAAAGTCTTCGACTTTGCTTTTCAGTTCAAACAACGTCCTGCACGCTTTGGCTTGTACGTGATCTTTGAAAAGTCCGAAGAAGGATTCCATTGATGCATTATCTAGGCAGTTCCCTCTGCGAGACATGGATTGTGTCAATCCAAGTTTTTTTACCCGTTTTTGGTACACAGGATGTGTGTAATGAAAGCCTTGATCCGAATGAAGGAGTGCACCAGGGAGAAGATGTCCGTCCGAAGCGTCTTTTAACCGCTGGAGAGTCTTATAGACAATGCTCATTCCTAAGGATGTAGATAAATAATGCGCAACTATTTCTCGTGTTGTTCCGTCTTTGACACATGAGAAATAGACCTTTGTTCTATCAGCCAAATATAAGTACGTAATATCTGTCAGTAAGACGGCACCTGGTAGTTGAACAAACTTTCGATTAACAAGGTTTGTACACGTTTTGTGTTCTTGGGTTGCTTTAGCCAATTGTTTATAAGGATTTTTTCTACGGATGGTGGCTTGAATATGAAACTTCCGGGTTAGACGGAAAATTTTCTTTAGGTTCATCGTTACTCCATAATCATGCTCTAATTTCATCTTTAATTGACGTCCACCATCTTTTTTCTTTCCTTGTTCGTAAAGGGTATTAAGAAGTTTGTAATCTGCTTCATCACATTGCTCACGTTGAATACGCTTGTCTTCAGATGATAACCACGCGTAGTAGCTTGTACGTTTTACTCCTGCCATTTCACAAAGAAAGGTGACCATTCCTTTAAGCTGGTATTTTCTAATGGTTTGTTCAATTAACTGAAACGACTCTGATAGAGTTAATGCTTCTTCTTCGCCTGCCTTTCTAGTTCGTCGAGCTTTTTTAGAAAATCATTCTCCATCTCTAAGAGGGCTATACGCGCTTCCGCTTTTTTTAATTTTTCTTCTGCCGTTAAGACTTTTGAAGAAGGACGCCCTGTGCTCCCCTTCCCCCGACGCTCAGTATAAAATCCCTCTTCTCCATAGCTCTTATAGATCGATCTCATCGTTTTAAACATTCTTTAGGTTTATCAGAACCTATGACCTCTAAATCAAATTCTTGATCGAGAAAAATAGCCGTTGGTCCTTTTCCTGAAAGATTTTCTCGAACAGCTTTCCCCTTAAAATCGGCTGAATAACTAATTGAACGATCAGAAACATGATGAACAGATGGATGACTCTCTAACTGTTGTTGTTCAAAGGCCGTAAAAATTCGTTTACTCATTTTTCATTCCCCGTTCTTCTCATTTGATTTGATTATAACGGGTCTGTTGTAAAAAAGAACACGAAAAACCCGAAAAATGGACTTTTTTAAAGTGTCCATTTTTCAGGTTACAGTTCAGTAAGACGAGTCAGGTGCTTTTTTTACTGTTCAGCAAAGGAAATAAGAAAACGCATCATTTTAACTTAAAGGTGTTAGTAAACTTAGAAGGAAAAACTGCATTTAAAAGCATCACAACACCATTTAACATAATGAGCAAAGCAAAGAAAACGACCACTGCTTGGTAATAGCCTGTTGTCAGCAATAATAGGATAAAGAGTCCTGTCTGCATGAATGTAGATGGAAACACGGATTTCGTTGCCCCAACTATGAATGCAAGTGGAGCTGCTGCTAAGACAAAATAAACAACAAGCATCATTAGTAAAGTGTCGCTCGTATCAAATAAGATTAACGCAATCGGTATATGCCAACACGCGCTTATGATGCCGATAACAAGAGAGGACTTCCAAAACAAAAGTCTACTTAGTTCTCGTTGTAAAAAACCACGCCAACCAATTTCTTGAAAGAGAGCTACCGCGAAAACGATGACCCAAACAAATGGATTAAAAACAAGTGGATGAGCGGTTAGTGAATAGGTAGACAATAAAATGAACGAAAATAGAAACGGTACTAATACAGCTACGATCCACCAATTATTAGGGCGCGATAACACAAAGACATGTGCAAGGAACGACTGATCATAGTTTGTTATTTGAAGAGGATATGCTGCGAGAAGAGGAGCTATAGCGATAAAACCAGCTAAATAGAAACCAGGTACATGTGGAGCGGCGAGTGTGATAGCGAGCAATCCCCAGGCAAATCCAAATACAATAAATAAATAGAGGCGTTTTTTTCGTTGTTCAAAAGCGCTCATGACGCTACCTCCTTCTAATAGTGAAAATGAAATAGGCGTTTTACCAATAGCATATGCACATCGAACATAATTGGTTTCAACGGTTAAAATACGAACGATAAAAAAAACTTTCATTTTAATGTTCGACTCTATGTTGACACTAACCGCAATCATGCGTAAACTAAAAGAGAAATAACGAGATAAAAGCGAATATCATCCTCATATAATATCGGGAATATGGCCCGAACGTTTCTACCTGGTGACCGTAAATTGCCGGACTATGAGGGAAGGTAAAAAGCCTAGAAAGAGGCTTTTTGGGCACGGCACAACCTTTCTCTCATTTTGATGGATTGCCTGGTTGTGTTTTTTTGTGTTTGATTTAATTACTGCTTGGCTAAGCATATGAAAAAAAAAAGAGAAACATGAGTTGTCTGCAAGCATTTTATCAACATAAAAGCGGGGGATTTTCATGACAGAACCAATCGTTGGCGTCATTATGGGAAGTACATCTGATTGGGAAACAATGAAGCATACATGCGAAGTGCTTGAAGAATTGCACGTGCCTTATGAGAAAAAGGTTGTATCCGCCCATCGTACGCCAGATTTGATGTTTGAATACGCAGAACAAGCCGAAGAGCGTGGGCTACGTACGATTATTGCTGGAGCTGGAGGCGCCGCTCACCTTCCAGGCATGGTAGCTGCTAAAACCATCCTTCCTGTGATTGGTGTTCCAGTTGAATCAAGAGCGTTAAAAGGGCTTGATTCATTACTGTCCATTGTTCAAATGCCTGGTGGGGTGCCAGTTGCAACGGTTGCAATTGGTAAAGCTGGAGCAACGAATGCGGGACTTCTTGCCGCACAAATTGTAGGCACAAACAATAAAGAAGTGCGCGACCGCTTGGCAAAGAGACGTGAACAAACAAAAAAATCAGTGTTAGAAAGCAGTGGTGATCTGCTATGACTCAAGTGAAGCCGGGCAGTACAATTGGTATTATCGGCGGCGGACAATTGGGGCGGATGATGGCATTGTCGGCTAGGCAAATGGGGTACAGAATTGCTGTGCTTGATCCGACAGAAGATGCACCGTGTACACAGGTTGCAGATTATGTCATAACAGCTGCTTACGACGATATTGAAGCATGTAAACAGCTTGCCTCGCTAAGCGACGTGATCACTTATGAGTTTGAAAACATCGATGAAGAGGCGTCCAAGCAGTTAACCGAAGTAAGTGATTTCCCACAAGGCTTCAAGGTACTTGGTATGTCACAGCACCGGTTAAAAGAAAAACAAGCCATTTCAGAACTAGGCGTGCCTGTCGCTCCTTTTGCTGCAATTTATACGGAATTAGATGTGGAGCCAGCGTTTGATGCAGTTGGGCTACCTGCGGTAATAAAAACGTGCCGGGGCGGGTATGATGGCAAAGGTCAAATGGTTGTCCGGTCAAAAAGTGAGCTAACAGAAGCAGTTGCGTCTCTGTTACGACACGGGGAGTTGGTTATCGAAGCACTAATCCCGTTTGAACGCGAAATCTCCGTAATTGTGACAAAATCACGCACTGGTGAAATGAAAACATTTCCAGTTGCAGAAAATGAACACAAAGACAATATTCTGTACCGGACGGTTGTGCCAGCAAGAATAAATAAAGAAACGGAAGAAGCAGCAATTGAACTTGCGGAAAAACTAGCAGAAGGCTTAGATGTCATTGGAACGCTTGCCGTTGAAATGTTTGTGAAACAAGACGGTTCACTTCTTGTCAATGAACTAGCCCCTAGACCGCATAATTCAGGGCATTATACAATAGAAGCTTGTATGACATCCCAATTTGAACAGCAGATCCGTGCAGTATGTGGATTACCGCTTGGTTCTACAACACTCCTTTCTCCTGCGGTGATGGAAAATATTCTTGGCGAGGACATAGAACCGCTCTTCGATCGACTTGATAAGCTTGGTCCGGTTTCGCTACACTTATATGGAAAGAAAGATGCAAAACACAAACGGAAAATGGGCCATTTGACTGTGCTAGGACGCCATACTGATGCATGTATCAATGTGCTTGAAAAGTTGTGGATGCAAACAACACTACATTAACGCTTTTGGAGGAACAAAAAGATGATTGAACGGTACACACGCCCGGAAATGGGTGCGATTTGGACAGAAGAGAACCGCTATAACGCGTGGTTGGAAGTAGAAATAGTCGCTTGTGAAGCATGGGCAGAACTTGGTGAAATTCCGACTGAAGACGTGGCTAAAATTCGTGCGAATGCAAGTTTTAACGTCGATCGGATTTTGGAAATTGAAGCAGAAACACGCCATGACGTTGTTGCGTTTACACGGGCAGTGTCCGAAACGCTTGGTGAAGAACGGAAATGGGTTCATTACGGGCTGACGTCAACAGATGTTGTTGATACCGCACTGTCTTACTTGCTTAAACAAGCAAATGCAATTTTAGCAGACGACTTAAATCGTTTTCTTGAAATTATTAAAACAAAAGCACAGGAACATAAATATACGATTATGATGGGACGTACACATGGTGTCCATGCAGAGCCGACGACATTTGGACTAAAGCTTGGTCTTTGGTATGAAGAGATGAAGCGTAATATTGAGCGGTTTGAACATGCGGCAGAAGGCGTTCGTTTTGGGAAATTGTCAGGAGCGGTTGGCACCTATGCGAATATCGACCCTCGCGTTGAACAAATCGTCTGCGACAAACTTGGCTTGCAAGCGGCACCGATTTCTACGCAAACCTTGCAGCGTGACCGTCATGCTGAATATATGGCTAGTCTTGCGCTAATCGCAACGTCAATTGAAAAATTTGCTGTTGAGATTCGCGGTTTGCAAAAAAGTGAGCTTCGCGAAGTAGAGGAATTCTTTGCAAAAGGGCAAAAAGGATCTTCAGCGATGCCTCATAAGCGCAATCCAATTGGTTCAGAGAACATGACTGGCCTCGCTCGCCTTGTTCGTGGCTACATGAACACCGCGTATGACAATGTGGTCCTCTGGCATGAACGGGATATTTCCCATTCTTCAGCAGAGCGTGTCATTCTTCCTGACGCAACAATCACGCTCAATTACATGTTAAACCGGTTTGGCAATATCGTGAAAAACTTAACCGTATTTCCAGAAAACATGAAACGAAACATGACGCGCACATATGGATTGATTTACTCACAACGTGTGCTTTTGAGTTTGATTGACAAAGGCATGGCGCGTGAAGAAGCTTACGATCTTGTGCAACCAAAAGCGACGCAAGCGTGGGAAGAAGGCGTTCAGTTCCGTGACCTTGTTGAAGCAGAATCACGAATTACGGAAGTATTATCTTCTAGTGAAATCGATGAATGCTTTAACTATGAACATCATATGAAACATGTTGATACGATCTTTACACGTCTAGGCTTAAACAACGAATGATCCATAAGGGGCTGAAGCAACGATGGTAAAAGAGGAATTGCTTTATGAAGGCAAAGCAAAACGAATCTATCGCACAGACGAAGACGGAGTGTTGTGGGTCGAGTACAAGGACGAAGCAACAGCTTTTAATGGCGAAAAGAAAGACACCCTTGTTGGTAAGGCGAGATTAAACAATGAAATTTCCTCCCTTATCTTTGGCTCCCTTTCTGAAAAAGGCATTCCGTCTCACTTTGTACGGAGATTATCTGACACAGAGCAGCTTATCAAACAAGTTGAGATTGTGCCTCTTGAAGTAGTTGTGCGCAACATTGTTGCTGGAAGTATGGCGAAACGCCTTGGCATAAATGAAGGCACAACACTCGCTACGCCCCTTGTAGAATTTTATTACAAAGACGATGCCCTCGGTGACCCATTGGTTACCGAGGACCACATTGGCATTTTGGGGTTAGCAACATCAGGGGAAGTCGAACAATTGAAAAAAAGGGCTCATGACGTGAATGAACAGTTAATTGAATTGTTCCACACAATTGGTGTGAAGTTAATTGATTTTAAATTAGAGTTTGGCCGTACACAAGAAGGTAATTTGCTGTTAGCAGATGAAATATCGCCTGATACGTGCCGATTGTGGGATAAGGAAACCAATCAACGATTCGACAAAGATTTGTTTCGCCGTAATCTTGGAAACTTGCAAGAAGGCTACCAAGAAATCTTGAATCGATTTACAGAGCAGTAATGACACGATTGATATCTAGTAAGTTATTAAATTCGTCTAGGGGGCTTTTTTAACCATGTATAAAGTCAAAGTCTATGTAACGCTTAGGGAAAGTGTGCTTGATCCACAAGGTGTAGCAGTCAAAGGAGCACTTCACACGATGGATTACAACGAAGTAATGGACGTACGTATCGGCAAATATTTAGAGCTACAACTAGAAAATGTCGATAATTTGGAAACACGTGTGAAAGAAATGTGCGAGAAGCTTCTTGCCAACACGGTCATTGAAGACTATCGCTTCGATGTGGAGGAGGTTATCCCGTCATGAAGTTTGCAGTAATTGTCTTTCCAGGTTCTAACTGTGACGCGGATATGTACTACGCGATTAAAGACGGTTTAGGTGAGCAAGTGGAGTATGTATTTCATACGGAAACGTCGCTTGATGGCTATGACGGTGTGCTTCTCCCAGGTGGCTTTTCGCATGGTGATTATCTTCGTTCTGGTGCCATTGCTAGATTTGCACCAATTATGCCTGCGGTGATAGACGCAGCAGAGTCAGGAAAGCCAGTTCTTGGCGTGTGCAACGGTTTCCAAGTTTTGCTGGAGGCGGGGCTTTTGCCAGGAGCGATGAAGCGAAACATCGACTTGAAATTTATTTGCCGGACGGTAGAGCTTGTTGTTGAGAACAATGAAACGCTGTTCACAACAGGATATGAACAAGGCGAAACGATTCTAATCCCTGTTGCCCATGGTGAAGGAAACTATGAAGTAGACGAAGAAATGCTTGCTAGATTAGAAGAAAACAATCAAATTGTCTTCAGATACAATGAACATGTGAACGGATCAAAACAAGATATCGCAGGCATTATGAATGAGAAAGGTAACGTGCTTGGCATGATGCCTCATCCAGAGCGCGCCGTTGAAGCGTTGCTTGGAAATGACCAAGGGCTAGCTGTATTTACATCGATTTTACGCAACTGGAGGGAATCTCATGTCGCTACTTCTTGAGCCAAGTGCAGAAACAATTAAAAAGGAAAAATTGTATACGGAAATGGGTTTAACAGACGAAGAGTTTGAACTTGCTGAACGCATTGTTGGTCGTCCATTGAATTTTACAGAAACGGGTTTGTTTTCAGTAATGTGGTCTGAGCATTGCAGCTACAAAAATTCAAAAGTGTTATTAAAGAAGTTCCCTGTTGATGGAGAGAATGTGCTGCAAGGACCTGGAGAGGGTGCTGGCATTATTGACATTAAAGATGAACAAGCCGTAGTCTTTAAGATCGAAAGCCATAACCATCCATCGGCGATTGAGCCTTATCAAGGGGCAGCTACTGGTGTTGGGGGAATTTTGCGTGATGTGTTTTCAATGGGCGCTCGTCCAGTCGCATTGCTTAACTCGCTTCGTTTTGGCGAACTTGATTCTCCGAAAGTACGTTACTTGTTTGAAGAAGTTGTGGCAGGAATTGCCGGTTACGGAAATTGCATTGGTGTACCAACCGTTGGTGGTGAAGTGCAATTCGATCCTTGTTATGAAGCAAATCCGCTCGTGAACGCGATGTGTGTTGGCTTAATTGATCATAAAGACATTCAAAAAGGACAAGCAAAAGGCGTAGGAAATACAGTGATGTATGTTGGCGCAAGCACTGGCCGAGATGGCATCCATGGCGCAACCTTTGCCTCAGAAGAACTGAGCGAATCTTCCGATGAAAAACGTCCAGCAGTCCAAGTAGGCGACCCATTTATGGAAAAGTTGCTTCTTGAAGCATGCCTAGAAGTTGTAAAATGTGACGCGTTAATTGGGATTCAAGATATGGGAGCAGCAGGACTTACTTCTTCTTCGGCAGAAATGGCGAGTAAAGCAGGTTCTGGAATCGAAATGGATCTTGATCTTGTGCCTCAGCGTGAAGCGGGTATGACTCCGTATGAAATGATGTTGTCCGAGTCCCAAGAACGAATGCTGTTAGTTGTCGAAAAAGGCCGTGAATCAGAAATTAAAGCTATTTTTGAACGGTGGGACTTACATGCAGTTGAAGTAGGGGTTGTAACGGATGATTCAAGGTTGCGTTTAACACATAAAGGTGACATTGTAGCTGACGTGCCAGTTGATGCCCTTGCAGAAGATGCACCTGTTTATCATAAGCCATCACGTGTGCCAGCATACTATGAAGCGTTTCAAACAGAAGCACCGTACGCACCTGTTTTGACAAATGCGACAGAAACATTAATGAAGCTTCTATCCCAGCCGACAATTGCAAGCAAAGAATGGGTTTATGGACAATACGATTACATGGTGCAGACGAATACGGTTGTATCACCAGGTTCTGACGCGGCTGTGATTCGCATTCGTGATACGCGCAAGGCGCTTGCGATGACAACGGATTGTAATTCCCGTTATCTCTACTTGGATCCAGAAGTAGGAGGGAAGATTGCCATTGCCGAAGCGGCACGAAATATTGTTTGCTCTGGAGCAAAGCCGCTTGGCGTTACCGATTGCTTAAACTATGGAAACCCGGAACGTCCGGAAATCTTTTGGCAGTTAGAGAAATCAACAGACGGGTTAAGCGAGGCTTGCCGTGAGCTTGAAACGCCAGTCATTGGTGGAAATGTTTCACTTTACAATGAGCGTTCTGGTGGAGCGGTTTATCCAACGCCAGTCATTGGGATGGTTGGTTTGATTGAGGATGTTGATCATATCACGACGCAAGCGTTTAAAGCTGCAGGAGATGTTATTTACGTCATTGGCGAAACAAAACCTGAATTTAGTGGTAGTGAATTGCAAAAAATGCTCGTTGGGAAATTGTCTGGTAAAGCGCCGGAAATTGATTTAGCCTTTGAAAAGAAACGTCAAAAAGCACTACTCCAAGCAATTCAAAACGGGCTAGTTGCTTCTGCCCACGATGTAGCAGAGGGCGGACTAGCTGTTGCATTCGCAGAAAAAATGATGGACGGGACGCATGGTGCAGATATTGACTTAAACTTAAGTGCTTCAGAGCTGTTTGCAGAAAGCCAATCCCGCTTTGTTGTAACTGTAAAAAGAGAACAAAAACAAGCGTTTGAGCAATTAGTAGAAGATGCTAAAGCAGTAGGAACGGTTACGGAAGATGCAACACTAACAATTCGCACAAATGGAGAAACGGTCATCGATGCAAGCCAAGATGAATTAGTCACAGCCTGGAAAGGGGCTATTCCATGTTTGCTGAAATCAAAGGGTTAAACGAAGAATGTGGTGTGTTTGGCGTCTGGGGCCATAAGGACGCGGCGCAAATAACGTATTATGGGCTTCATAGCCTTCAGCATCGGGGGCAAGAGGGGGCAGGCATCGTTGTATCAGACGGTGAGAAGCTCTCCGCCCATAAAGGGCTTGGTCTCGTTAACGATGTCTTTAACCCAGATGTGTTAAAGGGGCTACATGGTAAAGGAGCGATCGGTCACGTACGCTATGCAACAGCAGGAGGCGGAGGATACGCAAATGTTCAACCGCTTTTCTTCAACTCACAAAAAGGTGGTCTAGCTGTTGCTCATAACGGAAATCTGGTGAACGCCAATCATTTGAAACATCAGCTTGAAGCGCAAGGATCGATTTTTCAATCAACATCGGATACGGAAGTGCTGGCTCATCTAATTAAACGGAGCGGCTATTATACGCTAGAAGAGCAAATGAAAAATGCGTTATCTTCGTTAAAGGGTGCATACGCATTTGTTGTGATGAACGAACATCAACTTATGGTTGCTTTAGATCCAAATGGTTTAAGACCACTATCGATTGGACGCCTAGGCGATGCTTACGTTGTTGCGTCTGAGACGTGTGCGTTTGATATTATCGGTGCCGAATTTGAGCGTGAAGTCATGCCAGGTGAGCTAATTATCATCGATGATACAGGACTTCGCAGCGAACGGTTTGTTTCTCCGGGCAACCGGGCGATTTGTAGTATGGAGTATGTGTATTTTGCTCGTCCTGATTCAAACGTTGATTTGATTAATGTTCATACAGCGAGAAAGAGTTTAGGGAAACAACTTGCTATTGAAGCTCCTATCGAAGCCGATGTGGTGACCGGTGTGCCTGACTCTAGCATTTCTGCGGCGATCGGCTATGCGGAACAAGCAGGTATTCCGTATGAATTAGGAATGATAAAAAACCGTTATGTAGGTAGGACCTTTATCCAGCCATCACAGGAGTTGCGTGAACAAGGGGTAAAGATGAAGCTGTCTCCTGTACGTGGAGTTGTTGAAGGGAAACGTGTTGTTATGATCGACGATTCGATTGTGCGGGGCACAACAAGTCGTCGTATAGTGAATATGCTGCGTGAGGCCGGGGCGACTGAAGTACATGTGCGCATTTCCTCGCCGCCGATTAAAAACCCGTGTTTTTACGGAATTGATACATCAACGACGTCGGAATTAATTGCATCAAACCATTCAATTGACGAAATGCGTGACATCATGGGCGCTGACTCTCTTGCTTTTCTTACAACAGCAGGGTTGAAAACAGGGATTGGACGTTCAGAAGCGATGCATAATTGCGGCCAGTGCTTGGCTTGCTTTACAGGCGAATACCCAACGGAAATTTACGCGGATACCGTGCACCCGCACGCAAAAGTTTAAGCAACGAATTGGAGGATGAGCACTCGTGTCAAATGCATATAGAGAAGCTGGCGTTGATATTGAAGCAGGCTATGAAGCAGTAGAACGGATGAAACAGCATGTGGAACGAACCAAATGTCAAGGCGTCTTAGGTGGGCTTGGTGGATTTGGTGGCAATTTTGATTTATCTTCGCTTGGATTAAAAGAGCCAGTGCTCGTGTCAGGAACGGATGGTGTAGGTACAAAGCTCATGCTTGCTTTTATGGCGGATCGTCATGATACGATTGGCCAAGATGTTGTGGCGATGTGCGTAAACGATATTGTTGTTCAAGGAGCAGAACCACTTTTCTTTTTAGACTACCTTGCATGCGGCAAAGCCGTTCCAGAGAAGATTGAAGCCATTGTAAAGGGTGTGGCAGATGGCTGTACACAAGCAGGTTGCGCTTTAGTTGGCGGGGAAACAGCGGAAATGCCTGGAATGTACGGTGAGAATGAATATGACCTGGCTGGTTTTTCCGTGGGGGCAGTTGAAAAAAGTGAACTCCTTACAGGTGTTTCAATTGAAGCTGGTGATGTGCTTATTGGTTTGTCTTCCAGTGGTCTCCATTCCAATGGTTTTTCACTTGTTCGTAAAGTGCTTCTTCAAGATGCTGGTTTAGACCTTGATGAACCAATCGAACAGCTTGGAAAAACACTTGGTGAAGAATTGTTAACACCGACGAGAATTTATGTGAAACCATTACTTGCTTGCATGAGAAAAGGTCTTATTTCAGGTGCGGCTCATGTGACGGGGGGCGGATTCTATGAGAATATTCCACGCATGCTGCCTAAGGGAGTCGGAGCCGAAATCGATAATGGTTCATGGCCAGTACCAGCGATTTTCCCATTTATTCAAGAAAAAGGTGACATTTCTGAGCGTGACCTATTTTCTACATTTAACATGGGAATTGGTATGGTCCTTGCTGTACCCGAAGCAAACCATCAGGAAGCGATTGCGTTGCTCGAAGAGAACGGAGAAAAAGCGTTTATTATTGGACGAGTGACGAGTCTTCCCGGTATGGTTATCGGAGGCATCGACACATGAAGCTCGCGCTATTTGCATCAGGAACAGGGTCAAATGCCGAGGTGCTAATCCGTTCTGCCCAAGCTGGAGAACTAAGTGGTGAAGTGGCGCTTGTCATTAGCGATAAACCTAGCGCACCGGTCCTTGCTAAAGCACAGGCACTTGGTGTCAAGACCGTAGCGATTCGTCCCACTTCGTTTCAAAACAAAGCGGAGTATGAACAAGAACTTGTCTCTCGTTTACAAAGCGAAGAAGTAGACCTCGTTGTGCTGGCCGGTTATATGCGATTAATTGGTCCTGTGCTCCTTTCGGCGTATGAAGGGAAAATTATCAACATTCATCCATCGCTATTGCCGTCATTTCCAGGTCTTGATGCGATTGGTCAAGCGCTTCAAGCGGACGTAACGGTCACGGGTGTGACAATTCACTATGTTGATGCTGGTATGGATACAGGTCCAATCATTGCTCAACGTGAAGTGCCACTTGTAGAAGGAGAGACGCATGAAACGTTAGCGAAGAAAATTCAAGCTGTGGAACACAAATTATACCCAACTGTTGTGAATCAACTGTTACATGAGAAATTAGGGGAGGAATCATAAGCAATGAAGCGAGCACTCGTAAGCGTATCGAATAAAGATGGGTTGATCCCATTTGTAAAAGGACTAGCAGATGCAGGGGTGGAAATCCTATCCACAGGCGGTGGAACAAAGCGCGCACTGGAAGAAGCCGGCATAGACGTAGTAAATGTTTCTGACATTACAGGCTTTCCGGAAATATTGGACGGACGAGTCAAAACGCTTCATCCAAACATCCACGGCGGGCTTCTTGCGATGCGCGATAAAGAAGAACATGTGAAACAAATAGAAGACTTAGGTATTACGCCGATTGATTATGTTGTTGTTAATCTTTACCCGTTTGCTGAAACGATCGCAAATCCAGATGCAACATTTGCGGATGCGATTGAAAACATTGATATTGGCGGTCCAAGCATGCTCCGTTCTGCGGCAAAAAACCACGCTCATGTAACGGTTGTTGTAGATCCAGCTGATTACGATGATGTGCTTACTACTCTTCATTCAGGCGAACAAGAAAAGCTTGCATTACGCCAAAAACTAGCTGCTAAAGTGTTCCGCCATACAGCTTCTTATGACGCGATGATCGGCACATATTTAACAGAAGCAGTTGGGGAAGAAAACCCTGAAAGCTTAACGATTACATATACACATAAACAAGCGCTCCGCTACGGAGAAAACCCGCATCAAAAAGCTGCTTTCTATGAAGGTAAAACCAGTAGTACATCATCCATCGCTAAAGCGGTTCAACTTCATGGAAAAGAATTATCATACAACAATATCAATGATGTTAATGCCGCACTAGAAATTGCAAAAGAATTTATTGAACCTGCCGCAGTCGCAATTAAACATATGAATCCATGTGGCGTTGGGACAGGCGCGACGTTGTATGATGCATACACTCGCGCATATGAGGCTGATTCGAAATCGATTTTTGGGGGAATTGTCGCCTTAAACTGCGAAGTAGACGGACAAACAGCAGAGAAGATGGCAGAGATTTTCTTGGAAGTCATTTTGGCACCGTCTTTTAGTGAAGAAGCGAAAGCAATTTTAACAAAGAAAAAGAATCTCCGTCTTTTGGAAGTGGGCATGGAAAAAGGAACTCCAGAAAAGAAAGTAACGTCGATTCACGGTGGCTTGCTTGTCCAAGAAGAAGACTATTATGGACTTGATGAGGCAGAAATTCGGATCCCGACAAAACGGGAACCTACAGAAGAAGAATGGACCGCGTTAAAACTTGGTTGGAAAGTGGTCAAACATGTGAAATCAAATGCGATTGTGCTAGCGAATGGTGAAAGGACTGTTGGTGTTGGTGCAGGGCAAATGAACCGGGTTGGTTCTGCAGCGATTGCGATTGAACAAGCAGGTGGACGAGCAAAAGGGTCTGCGCTTGCATCCGATGCATTTTTCCCGTATGGTGATACCGTTGAAACGGCAGCAAAAGCTGGCATTACGGCAATTATTCAGCCAGGAGGATCTGTACGCGATGAAGAATCCATTGAGAAAGCGAATGAATATGACATTGCGATGGTCTTTACAGGCGTACGTCATTTTAAACATTAATACGTAAGGAGGGTTATTCATGAATGTGCTCATCATTGGTGGTGGCGGACGGGAGCATGCAATTGCTTGGTGTGCCCACCAGTCAAGCTTAGTGGAAAACGTTTATGTCGCACCAGGCAATGCGGGTATGGAGCAAATCGCGACAATTGTAGGGCTCGGTGAATCGGATCATGATGCCCTCGTGCAATTCGCGATTCAAAGTGATGTTGACCTAGTTATCATTGGTCCTGAAGTACCGTTATTAGAGGGCATTGTGGACCGCTTTGAACACGAGGAAATCAACGTATTCGGGCCGCGCCAAAACGCGGCAATGCTTGAAGGCTCAAAATCATTTGCCAAAGATATTATGAACCGGTACGGAATTCCAACAGGTGTTTCTAAAACATTTTCTGATTACGAAGAAGCAGCTGCTTATGTGAAACAAGAAGGCGCACCGATTGTTATAAAAGCAGACGGACTTGCGGCTGGAAAAGGTGTCACTGTCGCGTTTACGGAAGAAGAAGCACTTGGTGCCCTTTCTCATGTGTTATGCGATGATGCTTTTGGCGAGGCAGGAGCACAAGTGGTTGTGGAAGAATTTCTTGAGGGTCAAGAACTGTCGTTGATGGCATTTGTAAATGGAACAACTGTTGTACCGATGGTTGGAGCACAAGACCATAAACGTGCGTTTGACGGAGATGCTGGTCCTAATACGGGTGGGATGGGCGCTTATTCCCCTGTACCTCAGTTTAGCGAAACGGATGTGGACCGTGCAGTAGCAGAAGTGCTTCAACCAGCGGCAAATGCAATGGTTGAGGAAGGTCGCTCCTTTACTGGCATTCTTTATGCAGGCTTAATGATGACAAGTGAAGGGCCAAAGGTGATCGAGTTTAATGCTCGCTTTGGTGATCCAGAAACACAAGTTGTTTTGCCACGGTTGAAGTCAGACTTGATCGAAGTGATGCTTAAGCTGTTAAACGGCGAGCATGTTGAACTAGAGTGGAGCGATGAAGCGGTTGTTGGTGTCGTCCATGCAAGCATCGGCTACCCCGAAGCGTATGCGAAAGGTGTTGCCATTAAGGGGATCGAAGCAGCCGCAAATGAGGCGGTAGTCTTCCATGCAGGAACAAAAAAAGCAGCTAGCGAGTGGCAAACAAATGGCGGACGTGTGTTGCTTGTGGCTTCAACTGGAGCAACGATAAAAGAAGCGCAATCAGCTGCTTATGAAGCGAGTTCGAAAATTGAAAGTGACGGTTTGTATTACCGAAAAGATATTGCTGAAAAAGCGATGCAATCAGCGAAATAAGAAACAAACCAGTGTGCCAGGGGATGGGTGCACTGGTTTTTTTATGAGTTATTATATTTTTCTAAATGGTTAATGTTTTTTATATACATTTAATGGAATTTTGTGTATGATATATACTGGTGAATGAATGGGTCTATCGAAATGCGTAGAAAAAATGCTGTTTATTCTAGTAATGAAATAGAGGGGAAAACAAGGATGAATCGTATTTGTTCGACTTTATTGATGGTTTTGAGATTAGGTGTTAAATCTTGTGTGATTATTTTCGTTCGTTTCTTTATGCTAGTATTGTTATCGCCATTTATTTTAACTTATCTCATTGCTGTCCCAATAATGATCTTGTCACCTGTTATCTTAATGGTGATGGGCTTTGTGAATGGATTTCATACAATAGGTATAGCGGAATTAGTTGAAGTACTAAAAGGTGTTGTTTTAGGTTCATTCTTAGCGATTATCGGATACTATATTGGTAAATTCGCGGTTAAGCGATTAAATGAAAAACGAAAGTGGACTATCTCTATCTTGAACAAGGAGAAGATGATATGAGAAAGCTTTGGTATTTCATGCTAATAATGTTAACGTTAGGTGCTTGTTCTCAAGAAGAAAATAGTCAAGCTATTGAGGACACAATTCCTCAAGCAGGAAACATAGAAATTCCTAATACGATTTTTACATCAGAGAGAAATGATGATTTAATTGATGAAGAAGAAATGAAATCAAGTATTAAAACATATTTAGACAGCAGTGAAGAATTATTTCATGCAAGTACGCTATTTGAGGAAATTTTATATTCAGATCAAGAATTAACGAAAAGTGAATTAGAAAGATTAAACGAGATTAACAAGCTTGTAAAAGAAAATGATGAAAATTTTGCTGATTTTATTACAAACAATACTTTACCAGAAGCGTATCGAAAAGAGTCAAAAAGAATTAGTGCTTACATTACATCAATAAATCAGTATCTGTATGAGTTGGATGAAACGATTGATGATCTTGTAGACAATATAAGTGATGGGAAATTAATAGTAAAAGATATTGAATCACTACTCTTACTAGATGAAAGTAATCATGTAAACGGAAGAGAACAAAAGAAAATAGAGGAGTTTCTTGATCAAAAAAATATAGACACGATCGCATTTGGTCGTGAGTGATTTTCGGAGAGACTTTTTTTGACCGAGTAGGCAAGCGGACGAACCATTTCGCTTGCCTTTTTTGTGTTGCGCTCATTCCTGTATAATAATAAGGGACATCATACGTTTTTTCAGGAGGTAGAGAGGTGCAACGTATTTATTACGCAGCGGTGCTTTTTCTAGTGTTTATTGCACTAGCATTTGATTTAGAGCAATTACTCTGGATAAGCGGACTGCTTGCTTTACCTATGCTTTTTTATTCTTTTATCCATTCAAATCGTTTGTTTCGAGGAATGGGGATCGCTTTTCTAGTTGGAGGTGCAATTCTGCTTTCTTATAGTGATGTTGCATTTCGTACACTACCCGCTCTTTTCTCAAACAATTTAACGCTTGTTGTGTTTGTTGCGGTTGTACCATTAATGCAAGCGGCGATTGAGACGTTGCGATATGATCGCCAAGTAGAATCTTGGTTATTTAAGCAAGTGAAGAACACGGGGTCCCTACAAAACAGATCACTTATAACAACATACAGCTTTGTCCCATTCATGAATCTTTCTGTGTTACCTTTGTTACAAAATACGTTAAATAATCGGTTACAACAAATGGATAAGGCAAAGCGAGATGGACTGATTAGCCGTACCACTCTTCGGGGTTATGCACTGGCACTTGTGTGGATGCCAATGGAAATTATGGTTGTGACAGCGCTAGGTATTACTGGTCAAAGTTATGTAAGTGTGCTTCCTTATCTTTTGCTGCTGTCAGTAATGATGACAGGATATGAGCTGCTTAAAAACAAATGGTGGCGTACAGGTCGATTAAGAGAAATCGAGATTCGGGAAGAACGAGGTCGATCAAAAAAATCCCTTGTGTTAGCTGTTTTACTCTTTTTGGTGCTCGTAATTGGTATTGGCGAATGGCTGCAATTGTCATTCATTATGACCGTCATTTTACTCATTCCCCTGTTCGCTTACTCATGGACTAGGTTAATGGGAGAAGCGGCGACATTTGTTCACAAAGGCCAGGTTGCGTTTAGTCAACAACTTGCAAAAGGGATTCATCCATTTATTGTTTTATTTGTTTCGCTAGGTTGGTTCACGGGGATTTTGAATGGGACAGAGTTGCTCACACTCATTCAAGAACCATTACTCGTTTTCCAGGATGTACCGATTGTTTTATTGATGGGCATTCCGCTTAGCTTCTATGCGCTTGCCATGATCGGTATCCATCCAATTGCTTCAATGGTGCTTGTACATGAAATCGTCGGACCAATCCTTGCGCCAACGATGTCTTTAGCATTAACAATTATGTACATTGTTAGTGCACTTGCGACGTTCACAATTAGCCCCTATGGGATTGTGGTTACGATGACAGCTAGAAATACGGAACAAAACCCGTATAGAATCATGTTAAAGAACTTGCCATTTGCGTTGTTATTTGGCGCTTTAGCAGTAGGTGTGGCTATCTTGTTCACTTAACGTGTTTGTTCACTTATTTAAATGAGGCTAGAGAAAAGAGACTATAACTGCGAAGTTGAAAAGACCTACAACTAGGTCTTTTTTTTACTCGATATGAGATTGTATTCGTGATACGAACATAAGAATTAAACAGAAGCTTGAGCAAGAAATGTGTAACCAAGCACTTTGGCGAGAGACATGATTCATCTAGTCCTTAAGACCTCAAAACATCTTTGTAACTATACTTTTTAGACTTTTTAGATTAGTATATTTTATAAACTCGCTTGATACACAACTAAATAATTGGGTGCGCTTTCATTAAAAACTGGGAAGATTTGTTTTGAATCCCGCAGACCATTAGCAACAGAACGTGAGTGAACAAACAGTTAAGAAATATATAAGGGAGGCATAAAGGATGAAAGCAGGAATCAGTTCGTATAGTTTGAACCAGGCGATACAATCAGGAGAGATGACCATTATAGATGTTGTTGATTATGTAGCGGATGTGGGAGCAGATCATATTGAAATTGTGCCAATTGGCTTTAATCTATTAGAAAATCCTAATCTTATAGATGAAATAGCAAATAGAGCGAAGGCCAGGGGCTTGGAGATTTCTAACTATGCCGTAGGTGCAAACTTTATTCAAAAAACAATAGAAGAGTATGAAACTGAAATTGAGACAGTAAAAAAGCATGTCGAAGTAGCGTCTCGTCTTGGTGCTACGCGAATGCGTCATGATGTGGCGAGTCGCAAGCTTGACGAGACATCGCTCGCCTTCTTTGAAGAAGATTTACCATTGCTTGTAGCTGCCTGTCAGGAAATTGCCGATTATGCAAGTCAATACAATATTATAACAAGTGTCGAAAATCATGGCTTCTACGTTCAGGCGAGCGAACGTGTGCAGCGACTTGTTCGTTTGGTCAATCGGGAGAACTTTAAAACGACCCTTGATATTGGGAACTTTCTTTGTGTGGATGAAGATCCATTGGTTGGAGTGGAAAATAATCTCTCGTATGCTTCGATGGTGCATTTTAAAGATTTTTATTATCGCAAAAGCGAAGATTTACCGATTAAGGAAGGTTGGTTGCGGACACCTTCTGGTCGTTACTTGCGAGGAGCCATTGTAGGCCAAGGTGATATCGCGATTTCAGAAATTGTGACTTTCATTCAAGAGAAGGGATATGATGGCTACGTATCCATTGAATTCGAAGGAATGGAAGACTGTCGTATAGGTGCTAAGTTCGGACTTGATGCAATGAAACAATTATGGAAAGAGCAGGTGAAGTAAGATGGGTGAACGAATAAGAATTGGTGTGATTGGCGCAGGGAGTATTTCAGATATGCATCTCAATTCGTATGCTGAATCAGATGAGGCAGAGTTAATTGCTATCTGTGATTTAAATGAAGAGCGGGCAAAGAAAAAAGCAGCGTTGTATAGTGCAAAGCGGACATATGTGAATTATAAAGACCTGTTGGCAGACCCTGAAATCGACGCGGTCAGCATTTGCACTTGGAACAATAGCCATGCAGAGATCACAATTGATGCCTTGCATGCAGGTAAAGATGTGCTTGTGGAAAAGCCATTAACTACAAGTGTGGAAAAAGCATTAAAAGTGGAAGAGGCGGTTAAAGAAACTGGGAAAAAACTGCAGGTAGGTTTTGTCAGACGCTATGCCTCTAATACTGAACTGATTAAAACATTTGTTGATCAAGGAGATTTAGGAGATATTTATTATGCACGTGGCGTCACCCTCCGCAGGCTAGGCAACCCAGGAGGATGGTTTGCTGATAAGGAACGTTCTGGTGGAGGACCACTTCTTGATGTCGGAATCCATGTCATTGATGTTCTCTGGTATTTAATGGGACGACCAAAAGTAAAATCTATTAGTGGGAATGTGTATAGCCATTTAGGCAATCGAGCCAATGTCGAACATAAGTCATTTTATAAAGCGGCAGATTACGACCCTACAAAAAATTCGGTGGAAGACTTTGCAAATGCCCTTATTCGCTTTGAAAACGGTGCCTCTATGAGTGTAGATGTGAGCTATACGATTCACGCTGAGAAAGATGAAGTATCTGCAAAACTTTATGGAACAAAAGGTGGAGCAGTGTTGGAACCTAAATTAGAGCTCGTATCGGAGAAATACAACACGATGCTGAACATTTTACCGCAAGTCGACACGACCACACTAGATGTGCGTCAAGCTTTTCAAAACGAGATTGATTGGTTTCTTAAAGTGTGCCAAGGACAAGAAGAAACAAGAAGTCCAGTTGAAGACGGTATAGAAATGATGAAGATTCTATGTGGTATTTATGAAGCTAGTGAGCAGCAAAAAGAAATTGTTTTTGAAGAGTTTCCACACTCAGTTTAAGCAGGAGTGGTTCATAGGATCATTTACTAAATACTAGCACGAGATCAATTTTGAGATAGATTGAATGATTGTACTGACTGAATTTGGTAAGGGTAGGGGATCGATCGGTTGATCCCTTACCCTTATTTTATTTTGAGCGACGGATAAGCATCATTTGTTTTCATAAAGTGTTTTCGATTTTTTACGTATACGCGCGAGTTTCATAAACTTTAAAAAGTTGATTATTTAGGTGAGTAAAAAATATATTTTATCACCGTGAAGGGTTAATACGTTACTTTAGTATAGTGAAAATGAAATTCGTTTTAAGAAAGATTGTAAAATTTTTAAACACAGATAAAACTTATATCTTTACACCGAATATGAAAATAAACATAAATAAAATAAGGGAGGGTCATTATGGAATCATGATATAAGTTATTTTGGTATTGTATTTAAAATATTTATTTAAGTCTAAATTCGAAAGAATATATTTTATTAATATAATTTTATAATAGTTAAAATAAATAAAAAATTAATTGACTGAATTATTTAAAGTGTATATACTCGTGATTAACTTTCTTTTCATGTGTAAGATCTTTGGAAGCCATCTAATAATACTATTTAAAAATAGATATTAAAATGAAGTGGCGAAGATAAAAACATATTGGTGAGAAAGCATTATGGAATGAAGAGGGGGAACAACATGAAAAAAGCAAGTGCGCTAATTTTAAGTTTAAGTGTTTTATTGGCATCGTGTAGTGGAGGGGATGAGGAAGTGGGCTCTCTTGATGAAGGAGCAGCTTCGGTTGACGAAGATAACAAGACGTTAACAATTGCTTTAGGTACGGATGTAGTGACATTTGATATCCACGACCATAATAATACGTCCACTGAAGCCGTGCACGATAATATGTTTAACTATTTATTTAAACGAGATGAAAACAATAACATTCAACCGGAACTCGTAGAGACATTTGAACAGGTAGATGAATTAACGGTTGAAATGACGTTAAAAGAAGGAGTTACATTCCATAATGGGGATCCACTAACGTCAGAAGATGTTAAATTCACACTTGAGCGAGTCGCGACGGATGATACGTTGCAAGAATACCCAAATTATAATCAAATTAGTGAAGTTGAAATTATTGATGACTTAACATTCAGAGTAATAACGCATGATCCTGAACCTTCTTTGTTACATCGCTTATCAAGACTAGGGTCGAGCATGCTACCAAAAACGTACATTGAGGCAGAAGGATGGGACTATTTTTTGGCTAATCCGATTGGTACAGGGGCGTATCAATTTGAAGAGTGGGTACGCGATTCTCAAATTGTTCTAACACCATATGCCGATTACTACGAGGGAGCAGTTGAGGAATGGGATGAGGTTGTTTTTCGAGTTATTCCAGAAAACTCTACTCGTGTATCTGAGATTTTAACCGGAGGGGTTGATATCGCAGTCAATGTGCCTCCCGCGGATTGGGATCGAGTAAATGGAAACGCTGGTACAGCGATGGAAACGGAAACTTCTAATCGGACATTGATGTTAATTCTTCGAGCGACAGAAGGGTTCCCTACGTCTGATGTACGTGTTCGCCAAGCACTTAACTTAGCTATTGATAATGGAGCGATTACAGAAAGTGCACTTCGAGGAGGGGGGGTTCCTACGAAGACGAGGATTGCCCCTGGTAATTTTGGAGCAGAAGAGTCTTTATATGATACGTATGATTATGACGTGGAGGAAGCGAAGCAGCTTATGGAAGATGCTGGTTACCCAGATGGCTTTGAAATGACATTGCATTCTCCTCGTGGACGGTATTTGCAAGATGCTGAAGTTGCCGAATTAGTTGGTGGTATGCTACAAGCGATAAATGTGACAGTGAACGTTGAGTTTATGGAATGGAGTAACTTTGTAGAAATGCGTCAAGCTGGAACCAATAAAGACGCTTATTTGATTGGCTTAGGTAATTCAATGTTTGACGGTGCATACAGCGTAGATTGGTATCGTTCGAATCGCTTTGAGGGAGAAACAGATTATAAGAACGAGGAAATCGATTCATTGCTTGAAGCGTCAGCAGTAAATATGGACGAAGCAGAACGTGCAGAACAAATTCAAGAAATTCAACGCATTGCTGACGAGGACATGCCCCATATTATGCTTCATCAAGAAACAGTCAACTATGGCGTCAACGATCGGATTGATTTTACACCAGCAATGGATGAAATGATCTATGTCCCATCTATCACAAAGAATTAACGGTAATGGCCGGGAAACCTGGCCATTACCAAAAAAAGGAGGATACTGAGTGGGCTCATTTTTATTGAAGCGCCTTGCGCAAATTATTCCTGTTTTACTAATAATTTCGTTTATCATTTTTGCGCTCGTCTATATCGCGGGCAATCCAGTTGCATTAATGTTGCCTGACGATGCTTCCCAAGAAGATATTGAGCAATTGACTGCCTCCTTGGGACTTGATCAACCGTTTATTGTGCAGTACGGTCATTATTTGCTTAATTTAGTGCAGGGGGATTTTGGTGAGTCATTTCGTTACAATACAAGTGCTTTGCCCCTTGTGCTTGAGCGACTTCCAGCAACTTTAGAATTAGCTATAGCTGCTATGATTATTGCTGTAGCAGTAGCCATTCCACTTGGCATATGGTCCGCTACTCAGCAAAACTCACCTCTTGACTTGCTAGCATCAGGAGGAGCGGTTATTGGAAAAGCAATGCCGAATTTTTGGCTTGGTATTATGCTCATTTTATTATTCTCAGTATCACTGGGGTGGTTTCCGGTGTCTGGAAGAGGGACGTTTGCTCATTTAATTCTGCCAGCAATTACACTTGCAACTGGAATTGCTGCGGAAATTACAAGGCTGCTGCGTTCAAACATGATTGAAATTTTAAATCAAGATTACATCCGAACAGCGAAAAGCAAAGGAATTCGTAACGGCTTTGTTGTTTATAAACATGCATTCCGTAACTCATTAATTCCATTAATTACAATCACTGCATTACAAACGTCAACGGTCGTTGGCGGGACATTAATAACGGAAACTGTATTTTCCTGGCCTGGGCTTGGGCAATTACTAATTCAAGCTGTGAACACAAGAGACATGGCCATTGTTCAAGCGTGTGTGTTTGTAATTGCAATTCTTGTCATATTAATGAATTTGCTCGCGGACATTCTTTACCGACTGTTAGATCCGCGGATCAAATACGATTAAAGGAGGGCGCACACATGGCATTACAAACTGAACCCCAGTTTCCAGGGAAACAAGGCTTAGGTAGTCCAGTTAAAAGACATTCATTGAAACGTTGGAGTCGGCTTTTATTACGAAGTAAAACAGGTACGTTAGGTTTTATCATTGTCGTTGCTGTTATCTTAATGGCTGCTCTGGCTAGTGTTTTAGCGCCCCATGATCCAAACGAAATCAATGCAATAAACATGTTTCAGCCACCGATGTGGATTGAAGGAGGTACAAGCGAACATATTTTGGGGACAGACAATCTAGGGCGGGACATATTAAGCCGAATAATTTACGGGTCGCAAATTTCTCTGCTTGTTGGTATTGCTTCGGTAGTCGTTGCGGGAATCATTGGTGTCACAATTGGAATTGTTGCTGGTTTTTACGGTGGTTGGATAGATTCCGTTTTGATGCGTTTAGTTGATTCATTTTTATCCATTCCGAATATTTTATTTGCACTTGTTATTTTAAGTGTGTTTGGGCCTAGTGTATGGACCTTAATTTTTGTGCTTGGAGTAACGAACTGGGTGAATTATGCGCGTCTTGTGCGTGGAGAAGTCTTGTCCATTAAAGAAAGGGAATTTGTGAAAGCTGCTCGATCGATTGGTGTGAAGAATCGGGTCATCATGTATCGACACTTATTGCCTAATGTTGCATCTTCCTTTATTGTCATTTCTACTTTAAGTGTCGCAACAACAATTATCTTAGAAGCATCTTTAAGTTTCTTAGGATTAGGTATTCAGTCTCCTGATATTTCGTGGGGAGGAATTCTAAGTGACGGGCGTGATTATTTGGCGACTAGTTGGTGGCTTGCTACGTTTCCAGGGCTAGCGATTACAGGAGCCGTATTAGGGATTATTTTTCTCGGCGATTGGCTCCGTGATGTTCTTGATCCACGCAGTCAAAGCCGCCGGTAAGGAGAGGATGAAATGAGCGAAGAAGCGCTTTTGTCGGTTGAAGATCTTCAAACGCATTTTTTTACGGAGAATGGAAATATCCCTTCAGTAAATGGCGTGTCATTTGCGATTAAACAGGGGGAAACCGTTGCAATCGTTGGTGAATCTGGATGTGGAAAAAGTGTCACTTCTTTATCAATTATGGGGCTAATTTCTACACCTGGAAAGATCGTTGGAGGCAAAATCAATTTTAACGGCCATGAGTTAACAGGGATTAACGATAAACAGTATCGTAAGCTAAGAGGCAATGACTTGTCGATGATTTTTCAAGAGCCTCTCACATCATTAAACCCTTTGTTTACAATAGGTAACCAGCTAGCCGAAGTCATTTTGCTGCATCAAAAGGTAAGTAAGGAGCAAGCGAAGAAAAAAGGAATTGATATGCTGAAGAAAGTAGGCATTCCTAGGGCTGAAAAAGTGTATCGATCCTACCCTCACTCGCTAAGTGGAGGGATGCGTCAGCGTGTAATGATTGCTATCGCGCTTGCATGTAGTCCAAAGCTACTAATTGCAGATGAACCAACAACGGCATTGGATGTAACAATCCAAGCTCAAATTCTAGGGTTAATGCGTGACTTGGTTCAAGAAAATAACACGGCTATTATGCTTATTACTCATGACTTGGGCGTTGTAGCAGAAATGGCTGATACGGTCATTGTAATGTATGCGGGCCAGGTGGTTGAAGAGGCTAATGTGTTTACGCTATTTGAGAACCCTGCCCACCCATATACAGCTGGCTTACTTGGTAGCACACCAAAAATAAATGAGCTTGAAGATGAACTTAAATCAATTGAAGGAACGGTGCCCACGCCTGAAACGATGCCAACAGGGTGCCGTTTTTATCCGAGATGTCCTCATGCGATGGAGCGTTGTGCAATTGAGGCACCACCACTTTTCACAGCAGAAGCAGATCAGCGTGTTCGTTGTTGGCTTTTTGATGAAAAGGGGGTAGTCTTTAAATGAAAGAAGTATTATTAGAAGTAAAAGGGATGACAAAGCATTTTGATGTAAGTGAAGGGTTCCTAAAACGTAAAAAGAGGCTGCTTCGAGCAGTAGACGGTGTTGATTTAACAATTTATTCGGGCGAAACGCTTGGGATTGTTGGTGAGTCTGGTTGCGGAAAATCAACACTGGGAAATGTGTTGATGCGCTTGCTTGAACCAACTAGTGGAGAATTATTTTTTGAAGGGATAGACTTTTCCGAACTAAGTGGAGAAGCGTTACGAAAAAAACGCGTCGACATACAAATGATTTTCCAAGATCCGTTTTCTTCGCTTAATCCGCGGATGAAGGTAAAAGATGTTATCGCAGAGCCGCTTAAAACACATAAGATTGGCACTGGACAAGATTATTTGGAACAAGTGTATGAGCTGATGGACGTTGTTGGACTTGATCGATCATATGCTAAGCGTTATCCGCATGAATTTAGTGGAGGACAACGGCAACGCATCGGTATTGCGCGTGCCATTGCTTTAAAACCAAAACTCATTATATGTGATGAACCAGTTTCTGCATTGGACGTATCGATTCAAGCACAAATCTTAAATTTAATGGCAAAGCTACAAAAAGAATTTCAATTAACTTTTTTGTTTATCGCCCATGGTCTTCCCGCAGTTAAACATATTAGCGACCGCATTGCTGTTATGTACTTAGGAAAAGTGGTGGAACTTGCTTCAAAACAAGACTTGTTTGAGCGACCGATGCACCCTTATACAGAAGGGTTGATTAGCGCAGTGCCAGTACCTGATCCAAAGCAACGAACGAAAAGAGAACGCATTGTTCTTGAAGGGGATATGCCGAGTCCAGTAAATCCACCTTCTGGCTGCCGCTTTCATACTCGGTGTCCTTATGCTAAAGAGAAGTGTTCACTTGAGGAACCTGCTTTTATTGAAAGGGAGAAAGGTCATCAAGTGGCTTGTCATTATCCATTATATTAATTAACTATGGGGTGCTTATGATGAAAATAACAACGACAGACGAGATGCTGAAATTGTTGGAAGAATTAGTGAACATGGATAGTGGATCGTATAATAAAAAGGGAATTGATCAGGTTGGCAACCGATTAATGGATGCTTATCAAGAAATAGGGTTTAAAGCAGACATTTACGAACAAGAGGAGTATGGCAACCACATTGTTCTTCAACATACTAAAGCTGAAAACCCAGAAATTTTGCTTGTTGCCCATATGGATACTGTTTTTCCGAAAAATACAGCTGCCCGGCGACCATTTCATATCGAAGGGAATCGTGCTTACGGTCCAGGTGTAGTAGACATGAAAGGAAGCCATGTGACTGCTTTGTCTGCAATAAAAGCCCTTCTTGATGCAAATAGTGCCGCAGCAAAAAATGTCGTTGTGTTGTTGACGAGTGATGAAGAAATTGGCGCGCCTTCTGCCCGCACGCTTATTGAAAAACAAGGTGAAGGGAAAAGGGCGGTACTTGTTATGGAACCGGCAAGGAAAGATGGTTCACTTGTAACGTCAAGGCGTGGTGGCGGTCGCTATACATTAAAGATTACCGGCAAAGCAGCCCATTCAGGCATTGAACCTGAGAACGGACGGAGCGCGATTGAGGAGCTTGCTTATAAAATCATCCAGCTACATCAATTATCTGATCATGAAAAGGGCATAAGTGTAAACGTGGGAATCATTGAAGGAGGAACGGCAGTTAATACAGTCGCTGATTATGCGGAGGCGCAAGTCGATATTCGAATTTCAAGGCAAGACCAAGCCAAGCCTTTAGCGGAAAAAATGAAAGAAATTTGTGGTCAGGCAAATGTTGAAGGTACTTCAATTATACTTGAAGGTGGAATTACCCGTCCGCCAATGGAACGGAACGATCAAACAATTGAGTTGTTTGAACTGATTAAAGGCGTTGCTTCTTCGCTCAACATCTCCCTTACGGAAACGGGTACGGGTGGCGGATCAGATGCCTCCTTTACGTCGGCGCTTGGGATTCCAACAATAGATGGGATGGGTCCTGTTGGAGGAAATCCACATAGTACGGATGAATATCTAGAAACAGAAACGCTTGTAGAGCGAACAAAATTGCTTGCAAAGACGATTGAAAAGCTATCAAACTAAATGGTGAACTCTTTCATTTTGGTAGGATAAATCTGTATATAAAAAAACAATTCGTTTAAACTAACGCGAGATTGTAGACAAAATACTTCTGGGGTAAAATCCCAGAAGTATTTTTCTAGAATTCATTTTAGTCATGACTTCTATGGAAAAAAGATTAAGATAAAATTAACTGCGTAGCTGTGAAGCTTATCCGTCGCCCACAGAAAGCGAAGTGTATGGCCGGAGCGAGCCAAAGAGGGGAAATAGCTACATTTATTTATCATTGGAAAAGCTTGCTGACCAATTAGCTTAAGCTAATTGGTTTTTATAATCCCTTGATTGAAGATCTTCTTCTGAAAAGGTGCAAAGCAAGTGTTTCTCAAATTCGTCATAACTCATTTCATTAGGTGCATCCCATAAGGTTCGCGCATTTGCAATAATGTGAATGGTGTCCTCACACCAATTCAAATACAATTATTCTTGTTTAATCGAATGGCTATAGACGGCTGTCCCATTAAACTTCCGCGATTGACCACCTTCTTATTTCTAAATGACTCTAAACTTTCTTTTAAAAAGGCGTGCATATTTTCAATGTGTTGACGTTGTTGTTGTACAAATGTTGTAGTTGAAACATGGCTTCGTCTGCTGTGATAGCGCCCATAAAAAAACTTTTCATTAAAAACGCATCTTTTTGCTTTGTTAATTTTTGAGGCGTATTTAACCACTTAACTAAGGATTGACTCCCAAGATTCGTTATTGTGTAAAGTTTTTTCACAAGTAACAAGTAAAAGCAATGATTCGCGCATTGACAAGTGGAGAAGGGATTCTCTCCGCTCGTTTTGGAGGGTAGCAAAAAATAGGCAGTAAAATTCTGCCAGAGAAGCAGCGACGTACACCAAATGCTCTTAATCGCAGTGAATATTTGCTTTACCAAAACAAAAAATTGTAATTGAATATACTCAGCCCTGTTACAGCCTTGGCTTAACGGGGCTGTTCACCTATGAGGAAAATTGTGCTACTCTTTACTTCGTTAATGCATTCAAGCGAAGAGAATGGTATAATTACACCACTTTTTATTAATTGAAGAACCACTTTTTTTACGATTGGAGTGTTTGAATTGAAATTAATTGCCCGACTCGTTCTCGGCATTGCTGCGGGAATTGGTATCGGACTTGTTGCAAATCAATTTGTTGCAACGTTAATGGTTACGATAAAAGACATCATTGGTAGTTTTATCTTCTTTATGGTACCACTTATTATCGTTTTCTTTATTGCGGCAGGGATTGCTAGTATAGGTAAAGGCGGGGGAAAGCTGCTCGGATCAACAGTCCTTGTGTCTTACGTATCAACGATTCTCGCTGGACTCTTTGCGGTGACAGTTGCGATGTTTGTGATTCCTTCTCTTGGAATCGCAGACGCTGGGGCGGATGCGCCTTCAGAGATGGCAGGTTTCCTCGACCTAACCGTTGAACCTGTGTTTGATGTTCTCACAGCCTTAATTCTTGCTTTTGTTTTAGGAATTGGAATCGCAGCAACGGGATCAACTAAACTTCATGGCATCATAGATGAAGGACAGAATATCGTTGAACTCGTTATTCGACGAGCGATTATACCGTTATTGCCTTTTTATATTGCTGGTGTTTTTGCAGAAATGAGCTATGATGGGACTGTGTTTGCGACGCTTGGTGTTTTTGGTATTGTGTTTTTCCTTGCAATTGCAATGCATCTTATTTGGCTTGTCGTCCAGTATACGATTGCGGGAGCAGTGAACCGAAATAATCCATTCTCTCTATTAAAATCGATGCTATCGGCGTATGTAACAGCTCTTGGTACAATGAGTAGTGCGGCAACGATTCCAGTAACCGTTGAAGCGGTAAAGAAAAATAATATTAGAGATTCAATTACGAACTTTGTTGTACCGTTATGTGCAAATATCCACTTATCAGGAAGCACGATTACGATTGTGACAGCAGCTACTGCGGTCATGCACTTATATCCAGGTCTTGAATTTCCAGGTTTTGTGGGCATGATACCTGTCATTCTAATGCTTGGGATTATTATGGTTTCTGCACCGGGAGTTCCTGGTGGAGCAGTAATGGCGGCAACAGGAATTTTAACATCGATGCTCGGTTTTGATGAAGGAGCTGTCGCGTTAATGATTGCTCTTTATTTAGCTCAAGATAGTTTTGGTACGGCTACGAATGTAACGGGTGATGGAGCGATCGCCGTTTTAATGAACGGTTTACAGAAGAAAGATGCCATATAGGATTAATAAAGAGTTGAAAAACGACCTCCGAGATAAGATCTCAGAGGTCGTTTTAGTTGATGCTTGTTCTATTCTCAAACTCCTAGTCAACCGCGCTAAAGAGCGAGGGCAAAGTGAAAAAGTATTGTTTATTCACTCGTTCCCAACGATGTTTTCATAAACAGAATCAATCGTTTGAGAATTTGCTTGAAACCCATTGTAGAGCCAGCTGCTTGAACCTGAAATATCATAGATGTTTCCTTGTTCAACAGCGGGGATAGTTGACCAAACGGATTCCGATTTTAATGATTCAATCGACTCTGGGTCACTATCAATTAAAAACAAGTAATCCGCATCCATTTTTGCTAGTGCTTCAAGAGAAATTGGGTTCCAATGAGCATCAACGTCTTCTGGAAGATCAGCAATGACATTTGCTGGAGTGAGTTCTAAGTCTTCAAAAAGAACCGCTCCGCTAGCAACAGTAGGTGCGACGATAAAGTATTTGCCGCCAATAACCCACAAGGCCGCAACTTTACTATCACCGATCGCCTCAGTCAAATCATTTTTCACTTGTTCAACATGCTCGTCGTAATCAGATAACGCTTCGTTTGCCACATCCTCTTTACCGAGCACGTCACCTATTTCCATTAATGTCGCGCGCCAATCACCAGTTGTTTCGCTATCGATCACATAGGTAGGAGCAATTTGGTTGTATTGTTCGAAATCACCACTTGCAAGTGACTCTTCACCGGGTGCAAAAATAAGGTCAGGTTCTGCTTCCATTAACCCTTCTAATGGAAGCAAAGAATCAATGGGATCAATACCTTCTAGATAGGATTCTAAATAAACTTGTGTGCTTGAGCGGTTTGCAACAGACCATTGCAAAACCGGTGTAATGCCAAGAGTAACAAGAGGATCTTCTAAATAAGAACCAACAATGCGTTCTGGGTTTTCTGGGATCGTTATTTCATTTCCAGAGCCATCCGTAACAGTAGTCGGCTGTGCTAGCTCGTCCGTCTCATTTTGTGGCTGTTCATCTGACGTTTGGCATGCGGAAAGCATAGCGACAGTTACAGCAACCGGAATTAAACTTTTTAATTTCATAACGTTCTTCCTTTCACAATCAATCTATTGATATGATAATGAGAATCGTTATCATTGTCAATCTATTTTTTGAAAAATAAAAAAGAGTGTCTGTTAGTAACTAGAGGTACGTTATAATGGAGAAAATCAGTCATTTAGATGTATAGCAAATGATTTACAAAGGGGGAGAGAGATGTCTTTCTGGATGCGTTTTATCCTAGTTATAGGAGCTCTTTCATTGTGGCCAATGGATGAACCGCAATTGCTTAGTGACCCCGTATACTGGATTGTTGCTGGGTTGGTGCTCGCAGGAGTTTGTTCGGAACCAATGTGGGTAAATACATACTTACTTTACAACGGGTTAACAGCGTTTGGGTGTTTGTTTTTGTTGTATCAACCTTCTTTATTTGGTTGGATTGTACCTATGCTATTACTAGTGATGCCTCTTGTTATCGCCCCTATAGCGCGTGTTCACTTCTGCCTATCGCTTCTTTATTTTGTATTAACCAGTGTTTTTACTTACTCAAATGGAGCAGAATTTCTCATTATAAGTGTTGTAACAGCTATTGCAGTCACGTTTGGACTTGCTTATTCACGTTTAGTAATGCAAGTAGAATTACAAGAAGATCTTCTCGATGATTTTGCATATGAACAACGAGTATTAAAGCAGCAGTTGCTGCAAGAAGAAGACACGGCTAAGCAGGAGGAACGGACACGAATTGCCCGCAATGTCCATGACTCGGTTGGGCATCAACTAACAGCACTGATGATGCAACTGCAAATGGCTGAATTAAACGACAGTCACGATAAAACATATATAAGTGACGCGAAACAAACAGCGAGATTGGCCCTTGAAGAGATGCGAAATGCGGTAAAGGCTTTAGAAAAAGAAGAAGTGCGTGGGGTAGCAATGATTCTTAGGTTGATTCGAAAATTAGAAACAGAAAGCCAAGTGCAAGTGGCATTTACAACAGAAGCAGGGGCATTATCCACACTTTTAACTGATGAACAAAATACGACATTATATCGTTTTATCCAAGAAGGATTAACCAATGCGATGCGTCATGCTTATGCAAAACAAATACGTGTACATCTAACAGTAATAGGTACTCATACATATATGGCAAGTGTGGAGAATGACGCGTTACCGACAACGTTTAGAGAAGGTTTTGGATTATCGCAACTGCGCAATCGGTTTGAGCATTTAGACGGTCGATTTAGTGCGGGGTTTGGGTTTAAAGACAATACATTTGTACTTAAAGGGACGTTTCCGTTACAGGAAGGAGGAAGCTATGAAAACGATCTTAGTAGCAGAGGATCAACTAATCGTGCGACAAGGTTTAAAGATGATGATTGAACATGGTGGAAAGTATAAAGTTATAGAGGCGAGTAATGGGGCAGAAGCGGTGGAACAAGTTCTGACTCATCACATTGATCTTATTTTAATGGATGTCCGCATGCCTGTAATGAATGGTATTGACGCGATTCGACATATCCGTGCTCAAAAAAAAGACGCAAAAGTGGTAGTACTCACAACATTTGCTGATAAAGAATATGCACTTGAATCACTTAAGCAAGGAGCCATCGGTTATATGTTAAAAGATGCAGATATGAATCGTTTAGTCAGCTCGATTGAAAAGGCATTAAATGGCGAGATGATCATTGATGGTCAAGTAGCCGCTAAAGTTGTTCCTTCACTTTTGCATCATTCAACAAAGTCGATAAAGAATATACCAGATTTAACTGATAGAGAAAGAGAGATTGTAAGGAAAGTTGGACAGGGATTAAGCAATGCCGAAATTGCAGCTGAGTTGTATTTAACAATCGGCACGGTGAAAAATTACATCAGTCAACTGTTTATAAAATTAAGTGTACGTGACCGGACACAGCTTGCTATCTTTGCGTTAAAAAATGAGATTTAATATGACTAGAGTCATGTACATAAAGCAAAACTTATGACTAGAGTGAATGGTTTCTCTTCGCTCTCTTTCGTATGATGGTATTGAAGCGGAGGTGGCAAGATGATTGAAATGGATCAAATCTATAAATCGTTTGGATCAGTAGAAGCGATAAAAGATGTGGGCATTTATCTACAGAAAGGAGAAGCTGTTGGTCTGCTTGGACCAAATGGAGCAGGAAAATCTACGTTAATTGATATGCTTACGAGTTTAACGAAACCAACAAAAGGCCAAGTCCGGTTTAACGGAAAAAACGTTTACGGCCAGCTTACTCAATTTAGAACGCAAATTGGTGTTGTTCCTCAAGAATTAGCGCTCTATTCTGATTTAACGGCAGAAGAAAATCTCTTATTCTTTGGAAAAGCTTATAAATTAAAAGGAACAAAGCTCAAGCAGAAAGTAAAAGAGTTGTTGCAATTAGTTGAACTAGAAGAAAGAAAAAAAGATCGAGTGAAAACATTTTCCGGTGGGATGAAGCGCAGGTTAAATCTTGCAATCGCTCTTATTCATGAACCAGCTTATTTAGTCCTTGATGAACCGACTGTGGGTATTGATCCTCATTCGCGCAGGTACTTGTTGGATTTAATTAAGCGACTTCAACTAGAGAGGGGCACAACGGTTCTTTATACGAGTCATTACATGGAAGAAGTTGAATTTCTGTGTGATCGCATTTATGTGCTTGATCGAGGATCAATTATTGCTTCAGGCACACAAGAGGAAATAAAAAATATTGTAAGCCAGGAGTATATATATAAATTACTTGTTGCAGAAAAAAACGCGCAACTCGAGCAAAAGTTGAATGAACAAGAACAAATACATGGCGTTTACGAAACCGAAGAAGGGTATCGCATTGCTTCTTACTCTGGTGCATTATTTGAAAAAATTATTCAGCTAGCAAGTGATTCAAATGTTCAAGTTCTTGGCATCCATATTCAAGAATCAACGCTTGAAGATGTGTTTTTGTACTTAACTGGCAGATCGTTAAGGGATTAGGGGGAGATTATGGGACCGATCGTAAGAAAAGAATTCAAACAGCTTTTTTCAGATAAAGCCGCTCTTTTAACGATTCTACTCATGCCCCTTGTCTTAACATTGATTCTTGGTTTTTCTTTGGCTAACTCAATGGGTTCAACTGTTGAATTAGATCTATCCATTGCTGTTGTTGCAGAGGAAACACTTGAAAAAGAAGCAGAAACTAGTGCAGAGTCGCTAGGGCTACCAGTAGATATGTTGAAAGAAACAGCTGTGCCAGATGCTTTGTTTTCTTGGATGAGCAATGAAATATCAATTGACTATGCAGATAATTTGGAAGAAGTGAGGCATGGCAATTATGCTGCCGTCATAGAAATTCCCCAAGGATATCGAGAGCAAATGTGGGAACAACAGTACACAGGTGAATCGAACGGATCAAAAGAGTTTGTTCTTTATCGAAATACAGAGAATTGGGTAGATTCGGTTATTGTTGAATCAATGCTTGATTCTTTTATGATGCAACAAACATTTCAACAAGCCGTCGATCAACCATTACCAGAGATTGGTGAAGTTGTTTTGAAAGGGGATAAACCGGTCTCGTCGTTTCAGTATTATACATTTGGAATGGGCGTTATGTATGTATTTTTCTCTGCAGGATTTATAGCGACTTTTGCTTTTCATGAAAAGCAAGCAAAAGTGTATTCCCGGCTTGTCCTCGCGAATATTTCACCTAGTCATTATTTAATTGGAAAGGCCGTGGCATCAATGGGTGTCGTGCTCACTCAGATGTGTTTATTGTTTGGGATATGCTTTGTCTTATTCCAAATAACAATTATAAATTGGTTAGGCTTCTTATTGATTGCTATCTGCCTCTCGGTAGCAGTCGCAGGGATTAGTACTTTATTAATTTCAATTCAATTTCGCTATCATACTGAAAAAGCAGCAAACGTATTTATGTTTTCGATTATTTCAATATTAGCGTTTCTAGGTGGGAGTTTTTTTCGGATAGCAGATATGGCTCCTAGTTTAGCTCTGATTGGTAATTGGACACCAAACGGACGAGCACTAAGTGCGTTTATTCAAGCAAGCCAAGGAGAACCTATATCCGTCCTGCTTCCGTCAAGTGTGCTTCTATTGGGGTATGGAATTGCTTTTCTCGTGATTGCATGGGGAATGTTTCCAAATAAAGGTGGTGCGGTAAAATGAGAGCCATTTTCTATCAATACGGAAAAGAAGTGGTCCGAGAGCCGTTTACACTGTTACTCATGTTAGGAATGACCATTTTCTTTGCTTTTATCATTGGCGGTTCAAATGAACAAAATATCTTTGTCTATTCAACCGAAATGGAGGATAGCGAGTTATCCTCCTATATAGAGCAGTGGAATGAAGCGGAAGAGTTGAACTTGATGGTCACGACAGAAACAGAGGCAATCCGTAAACTAAGTACCCATGAAGTTGAAGTGATCTTGGAAGCAGGTAGAACAGATTACAGGTTACATGTAGCATATGAGGGTTCTCCGGTTGCGGCATTTGTAGGGCCAACGATAAACAGCCATTATATGCAACGGCAATTGGAAGACAGCGTAGATGATATTGATGTAATTCAAGCTGCTTATACGTATCAAACGGATGTAATGGCAGAAGGGTCAACGTTTGATCAAAGCCTTCAATCGTTGTTTGGCTTTACGTTATACTTTGCTTTTTTCACAATTAGTTTTTCAATCATGAGTATTCTTCAACAAAAAGAAGCTGGAACATGGAACCGAATCATCTTGTCTCCTACATCGAAAACACAAATGTATACAGGGAACTTATTGTTTTCTTTTTTACTTGCTTATCTTCAAATTGCTCTTGTGCTTACCTTGTTTGTGACGTTATTTGACTATGACTATTACGGCGGATTTTGGAAATTGTTGCTTATCATTATTCCTTATGTATTTGCCATTATGGCTTTTGGAATTTTCCTAAGTGGCATTGTAACAGCCTCCCAACAATTAAATGGCATTATCCCGTTATTTGCAACAAGCTTTGCGATGCTTGGCGGCGCGTTTTGGCCTTTAGACATTGTTCAATCAGAATTTCTGCTGGGCATGTCGTATATGAGTCCAATTATGTACGGAATCGAAATGATGATGGGCGCAACAGTGAACAATTGGGAACTGCAACAGTTTTTTTTTCCAGCATCAATATTAATTTTTATAGGCTTGGTGCTCACTGGAATTGGAATCCGATTAATGGAACGGAAGTCAGTGTAATTCTACTCCATACGCGAGTGTTCGCGTATGGAGTTTTTATTCTTTTTTCTTGTGTATTCAGTAAAACGAATCGTTTTGGAATGTTAGATTTTGATAGTAGATCTGAATCTGGTGCGGTTGTTTTTTAAATTTATCGACCATAGCCAAAGATTGGTTTAATCAAGTAATAATATACCTCCGACATCAGAAATTAAAAGTAGGATTTAGTATCAAAAGTTTTCTTTCTAAAGAAATTGTATTACAATAAATATAAAATTCGTTTGAATGGCGGGTTATACCATGAGAGACAATTCACTTGATTTCACTGAAAATCAGGTTACTAGAAAAACGCTAGCGCAACAGGTAGAAGAGAAAATTATTGATTTATTGATACAAAATAAACTAAAACCAGGAGATAAGCTTCCTCCAGAAATGGAACTGGTAACACTATTGGGAGTGAGCAGGCCAGTCATGCGTGAGGCGATTAGCTCACTTGAATCTCTTGGTATTGTTAAACGCAAAACAAGAGATGGTACCTATTTCACAGAACAGATAAGCAGTAAGCCGTTTTCTGCGATGTTATCACTTATGAATGACAATATAGAAGCTATTATTGAGGCCCGTATGACTCTTGAGTTAGGTCTTGTTACGTTTGCTGCTGAAAAGATAACAGAAGAGGATCTGCAAAGACTGCTTAAGACAATAGAAGGAATTGAGAACAGTGTGGATAATGAGTATGGAGAACATGACATTATGTTCCACCGAATCATTGCAAAAAGTGTTGATAATCCTGTTCTTCAAGGTATGATGGATTCTTTGCTGCTTTCTCATGCGAAAATTAATGTTCAAATCAAATACAGAGAAAAAGACAAAACTGTAGCTCATCATAGAGAAATATACAATGCGCTTAAAAACCGAAACCCTCATGAGGCATATTTAGCGATGTATCATCACCTAAAATTTGTCCGTAATAAAGTGTTGAATTAAAAAAATGAAGCTGTTTCATACAGCTTCATTTTTTATTGACTAACTATTTAATTTGTCTTACAATAAAATAAATATAATAAAAGGAGAGATTAGATGAATCAAAAAAGAGTGTCACTTCGTGGTATTTTGGGATTCCCGGTAGCTCCATATCTGCCTTCTGGAGCCATTGATGAAAACGCTTTATTTCGTAATGTTAGTTACTTAATTGATGAGGGGCTTGATTCGATTTTTATTGCATGCGGTGCGGGAGAGTTCCAGACTTTAAGTTCTGATGAATATGGAGTCATGCTGGATGTGGCCATCGATGCTGCAAAGGGTCGTGTGCCCGTTTATTCAGGTGTGGGAGGGAATTTATCTTACGCTTTGGAACAAGTGAAACTATCGGAAAAAAAAGGAATGGAGGGTTATCTTATTTTACCGCCATACTTAATAGATGGTGAACAGGAAGGACTTTATCAATATATTAGAACGATATTAGAAGCAAGTGACTTAAATGCAATTGTTTATCAACGGGATAATGCTGTACTTGATCTGAATTCGCTACAATCACTTCTTTCATATGACCAGTTAATTGGGTTAAAGGACGGTATAGGGAATATGGAGTCTAACATCATATTTACCCAATACATTGGAGATCGTCTTAATTGGCTTAATGGAATGCCTATGGCAGAAGTAACGATGCCTGCTTATCACGCACTCGGGTTTAAATCTTACTCATCAGCTATATCGAATTATATTCCTCATATATCACGTCAATTCTATTCTGCTTTGCTTGAGGGAAAGGACGAACAAGTCTCAGAGATCTATAAAGACGTTATACTTCCTATTAATGAAATCCGAAAGCAAAGAAAAGGGTACGCAGTATCATTGATAAAAGCTGGGATGGAGATCGTTGGAATGTCTGTTTCGAATATAGTGCGTCCACCTGTAGTTCCGGTTGAGAAGGATCACTATAAACAGCTTGAGAAAATTCTTGATAAAGCCCATCGAAAATATCCGGCAGTTAGGATTTAATTCATTTACACAGGAGGTTGTGCAATATGCTTACAGCACTAAATTATATTAATGGTAAGTGGTCTGAAACGAGCACAGGTAATACAAAAGAAAACGTGAATCCAGGTAACGTAAATGAAGTCGTTGGCTCTTATCAGGAGTCTGATCTTCATGATTTGAATCAAGCTGTTGAAGCGGCAAGTAAAGCAAAAAAAGCATGGAAAAAGCTATCCGGTTCAAATAGAGGAGAGTATTTGTATAAAGTTGCAGACATTATGGAAGAAAGATCAGAAGAGATTGCATTAATTGCTTCAAAGGAAATGGGAAAAACAATTGCTGAAACCAGGGGAGAGACAACTAGAGGCATTGCTATTTTGCGATATTATGCCGGAGAGGGTATGAGGAAAGTCGGGGATGTGATCCCTTCAACTGATGCAAGTGCATTAATGTTTACAACACGTGTACCTCTAGGTGTGGTTGGTGTGATTACTCCTTGGAATTTCCCCGTTGCTATTCCAATTTGGAAAATGGCGCCTGCTCTTATTTATGGAAATACGGTTGTGATAAAACCAGCTTCCGAGACAGCCTTAACTTGTGTCAAAATATTGGAATGTTTTGATGATGCGAACCTTCCAGCAGGTGTAATCAATTGTGTGACGGGCAAAGGTTCTGTTATTGGTCAGGGCATTGCTGAGCATACAAAGGTAAATGGCATAACTTTTACTGGTTCAAATTCCGTAGGAAAACAAATTGGTCATACCGCATTTGAGCGGGGAGCAAAGTATCAATTGGAGATGGGTGGAAAAAATCCAGTTATCGTTGCAAATGATGCTGATTTAAACATAGCAGTGGAGGCAACAATTAGTGGAGCATTTAAATCAACTGGACAAAAATGTACAGCAACAAGCAGAGTTTTTGTTGGGAGTGAAATATATCCTGCATTTAAGGAGCAACTTGTTAAGCGGACAAATGAACTACTAGTAGGCGACAGTTTGGCTGAAGGAACATGGATGGGCCCATGTGCATCAAAATCACAGTTAGCAACTTGTCTGGAGTATATTAACAAAGGAATTGAAGAAGGTGCTGAATTAATAGCTGGAGGCAATCAGATCCACCATGATAAAGGATATTTTATTGAGCCAACCATTTTTGAATGTACGGATCATTCACAAACAATTGCGCAAGAAGAAATATTTGGTCCAGTTATTGCATTATTTAAGGTTGAGTCAGTTAATGAAGCTCTAAAATTGGCTAATGATGTAGAGTATGGGCTAAGTGCATCAATATTTACAACAAATATATCCGAGATGTTAACGTTTGTAGAGGATATCGAAGCAGGACTGTTAAGGATTAATGCTGAAAGTGCAGGAGTAGAACTTCAGGCGCCTTTCGGAGGAGTGAAACAATCAAGTTCTCATTCTAGAGAGCAAGGAGAAGCAGCTAAAGAATTCTTTACGTCTATTAAGACTGTGTTCTTAAAATAGTTTAAGGCCGGAGGTTTCCTCTGGCTAACAAAAAAATGTAAGCCTTTACATTACTGTTTAGGAGGAATCTTATGCTACAGAAAATGTCTGGCGATTTTTATGCTAGCGTGTTCCTGCTTTTATTCTCTGTTGGAATGTTTCTAGCCACACTAAACATAAACACACTGTCAATCTTAACGGTAGGAGTAGGTTCAGATTTTGTTCCGATGCTTGTCTCTATTGCGATATTTGGGTTCAGCATAGCCTTGCTAATGAAATCTTGGATAAAAGATAGGAGAAGAAATCAAGAACAAGAATCACAAGTAGCTGCAGCAAGTGAGTGGAGCTCGGGGGTAAAAAAGTTTGTATCTATTAATGCTGTGTACACAACTTGTTTAATTTTGCTTTACGTTCTATTGCTTCCTGTACTGGGCTTTATTATATCTTCAAGCCTGTACTTAGTTTTACAAACTATATTATTAACGGAAAAAGGCAAGCAAAATATATTATTGTTTATTCCTTTTGCTTTCATTGGATCTATCACGATCTATGCCCTCTTCCGTTTTGCGTTTAATTTGATGCTTCCGGTGGGGCTACTGGGATAAAGAGGGGGTAACTATGCTTCAATTATTGCAAGAAGGGTTTATGAGTATTTTTAATTTTGAATCGATGTTAATCATTTTAATTGGAGTTGCTCTTGGGTTAATATTTGGGGCAATTCCTGGATTAACTGCTGTAATGGCCATAGCTATTTGTTTACCTATTACGTTTGGCATGACCCCAACAAACGGGTTATCTCTTCTAATGGGCTTGTACATTGGTGGAGTAACAGGGGGATTTATTCCCGCCATTTTATTAAATATTCCTGGAACTCCAGCAAGTATCGTGTCAACATTTGATGGCTATCCTATGGCTCAAAAAGGAGAAGCGGGTAAAGTATTCAGTTTGACTCTTATCTTTTCATTTATGGCCGGGTTATTGAGTTTCTTAATATTAATTTTTGTTTCTCCAATGCTTGCAAGCGTAGCAATAGAGTTTTCTCCGTTTGAGTATTTTGCAATTACCTTATTCGCCCTAACAATGATCACTAGTTTATCGGATGGTTCAATGCTAAAGGGAGCTATTTCAGGATTATTAGGAATTGCATTTGCAACCATTGGATTTGCACCGATCGATTCCTTGCCTAGATTTACATTTGGAAATACAAATCTAGATTCAGGGCTTAATGTTTTGCCCGTTTTAATCGGGCTATTTGCAATCTCAGAAATATTGAAGATTTCGGAGGATAACAAGACAAATAAGGGTATTCAGGTGCAATCCTCCTATCGCTTAAAAGAATTAGGGATATCATTTAAAGAGGTATTTAGTCATAAATGGAATTATATTCGCTCTACTCTTATTGGTGTAGGTGTGGGAATATTGCCTGGTCTTGGGGGGTCAGCAGCTAATATTATTGCTTATGTAACTGCTAAAAATCAATCAAAGAATCCGGAAAATTTCGGTAAAGGTGAACCGGCGGGTGTTGTTGCAGCCGAGTCCTCAAATAACGCAGCTATAGGTGGAGCAATGGTCCCCCTGTTATCTATTGGTATCCCTGGAGATGGTGTGACAGCATTACTTATTGGTGGATTAATGTTACATGGATTAAATCCTGGTCCACTATTATTTGATCAAAGTGGGGATGCTGTATATGGAATATTCGCAGCTCTCCTAGTTGCAAACGTATTTATGGTTTTGCTTCTTATTTTAGGAATGAGGTATTTTATTCGAGTGTTAAGTGTACCTAAAAACATTCTGATGCCATTCGTAATCGTGTTATGTGTAGTCGGGTCATTTGGTGTAAACAATCAAGTGTTTGACGCTATTATTCTAGTTATTTGCGGAATAATAGGTTATATCATGATCAAATTAAAATTCCCGATTATGCCAATCGTACTTGGATTTATTCTTGGACCAATTTTGGAAACCAATCTAAGAAGAGGTTTAATGCATACAAATGGGGATTTTCTTCCATTCATCACGTCTCCAATAGCAGCAGGATTTTTGATTTTAACTGTAGTGTCTTTATGGTTTTCTATTCGGAAGAACTTAAAGCAGTCAGCAGCATCATAACGTTTCATACCAATTTTTAATTGGGAAGGTGAGTTAAAGTAAATGGGAATTAAAAAACTAATAATCTGCATGTGCAGTGTAACGGCTACTGCGCTACTAACATTGTTGTTAACGCCGATCTCTTTTCAAGCAATGAGTTTTGGAAATGAGAATATCCTGCCTACTGATGAGCAAATTGAAAATTATCCAACAAAGCCAATTGAGGTCGTTGTTCCAACTGGGGCTGGGGGAGATACGGACCTAGGTGCAAGAGTACTCGGTCAATATATTGGAGATGAACTAGGCAGACCACTAGTCGTTACAAATATTGCTGGGGCTGCTGGGAGCTTAGGGAGTAGAGAAGTAGTTGAAGCAGATCCAGATGGATATCAAATCTTATTTTTTCACAACAACCTTTTGATTAACTATCTTTATGGAATGTCAGATTTTAACCATCAAGATTTTAAAATAGCCGCTGTTTCCTTATTTGATCATGGTGATACGTTTATTGTAAGTGATGATGCGCCATTCTCTGACGCTACTGAACTTGCTGATGAATCTAAGGATATTCCTGGTGAATTATCATTTGCTACTGAGATAGGAGGATATACTCATCTTCAAATGATGGCATATGAAGACGCTACTGGAGCTGATTTCCGTTTAATCGATGTTGGTGGTGCATCTGATAAAATTGTTGCTCTGCTCGGAGGACAGGTCGATGTGGTCCCAACAGCGTATGGTATCACCGTTGATTATTTAGAGAATGGAGACTTTAAAAGCGTAGGAGTCCTTTCAGAAGAAAGTTCGGAGTTATATGATCAAGTACCTACATTTAAGGAACAGGGTATTGATATTGAGTTTGAAAAATTTTTCTTTTTCGCATTTCCTAAAGAGACTCCTGATGAAATTGTGATGAAATTCTCTGAGGCTGTAAAAGAAGTAGTTGAAAATAACGAAGAATACCAAGAAAGAGCAGCTGGATATTACACGATTCCTACTTATATGACACCTGAGGAATCTACGTTATATATGGATGAGGTAAGTAATTATTATGAAACACTTATCAAAAGACTAGAAAATCAAGCGAATTAAAGAAGCTAGGTCTCTGACCTAGCTTCTTTTTTGCTTAGCCTTCAAATTCAGTTAAAGCAGTAAGTAGAGCCTTGATGTAGCCAATTGAATAGGCAAAACCAATACTTCCATAGCTCCATCCGATGTTGGAATGGGCCCAGTTTTTGTCCAAATCAGGACTGTCTCCTTCAAGAACGGGTACGTGATCCGGATTCAAACAACCATCAAAGCCGACCTTTTTTAACTCAAGTAGCAGCTTAAACATATTCATATCACCGTCATCGAGCAATGCTTCCTCAAATGCTCCAGCAGTAGGAAGTGATCCTCTTACATTGCGAAAATGAACTAAAAATAAACGGTTTTTTCTGCCATATTGATTTAACTCGTCCGTTACTAGAGAGCTTCCACCTTCTTCAGACCGGGTGCCGATACAATAAATATAGCCAACATTTTTGCTTGGAAATTCATCAATAATTCGACGATAACCAAGTCCGCCAAATGGAGTGCCTTGAAGCGGGGAGTCAGAGGGATGCATTCCTAATTTTACATTGGCATCTTCACTAGCAGGCACTAGATGTTGATAAGCCAGTAGAAAGCGCTCCCAATATTTTTCTTGGGATTCGAGACCAGGTACTGAATAGGGTTCATTGCTTAAAATTAAGCTCTCTCCTCTAGCTAAGGCACCACCCCTTTGGCGTGCTTTATAACTTTGAGTCAAATGGTTGTAAGTATCCCCAGAAAATCTCTGTCGTACAATAGGAATACCTGCTTCACCAAAAACCTTGATAGCGTTTACAGAATTGTCGATTTCAGAAATGCTACCATCCACGTTATTCATATAATCAAGAGAAAGGTTAGGAAGAGTAACGCGGTTAATATCCAACCCGAAAGAACGAATCCTTTTTTTCATTTTTAATAATGCATCTAAATCGGGGAAACCTTGTTCTTTTACTCCCGGAAAAGATGAACCAGTTCCAAAATCAACACAATCAATACCTAGCTGACTCATTTGCTTTAAGTCTCCATCAGTTAAATCAAATTTGGTTGTCGTAACAGATATTTTCATTGAGACCCTCCAAAATTAAATAATATATTATAATTGTAAGACAAACAAAAAGAAGCGTCAACAATTATCTACTTCTTAGCTCTGTTTTCTCGTTCCAAATTATCTTCCTAATATCTGATAAGATAATACAGCGTTTTGGACTAACGAACAATCCGGTAGGTTGTTGCGTGCAAGTGGCCCCATTCTTGACGTAAGGCATCATTATTTGTCATCTTTCAGGGATTAAATGGTGTTTGTCCGTTTTTGTTAAAGAAAAGCTGCGCTGTCACACAATAAGCGGCATGTGGGATATCTTCGTTTGCATTCGTCCAGATGGTGACGTCATCTTGCTGAGGGGTGTCTTCTATTGCGACATAAGCGGCTGTTTTTAAATAAGTGAAAAATGTTCCTGGATGAACCCATTCAGATAAAATCCATTCAATTGCTGAAATAGCAAACAGGACGGCTGCTAAACAATTTGCCCCGCTTTTTTCGGGAAAAGTATTGACGACTCCGAGCAAATGGTCGGGCAATTTTTTTGGAATAGTGTCACAGATCCAGTTGTCCCATTCCTGAGCATATTGAAATAAGATCGCTTGTTTTTGATCGAGGGTTTGGCGTTCCCACATAGCGGCTTGAATGACAACTGAATCAGAGACGATAAATTCTTCATCAATGCATGCTTCGCGGAAGTAAGATAGGGACAGCACAAGTCCGCGACTGTATGCATGTTGCAAGGACAGAAGTTGTTTTCGTTGTTGAAAAGGCATGTTCTCGAGCCAAGAGGGGTTAGCAAGGATAACGTTGTCAGCCTGCTTCGAGATTTGCCAAAATGCAAAGCAAGAAGCAAGCTGGACGTCAGCAGATGCTGGATGGTTGTGAAATTCCTGTCTCGGGATGATTAAAACGTCTTTTATGTAGGGAATGAAAGGGGGAAGATCCCGTTTGTTCAAGAAAAAAAAGTCTTGCTTGGGCACAAAGTGTTGTGCCCAAGCAGCGAGAGTGGTTGAAGTTGGCCGAACCGCTTTCATTAAACCCTCCTTTTACACTGATTATACAGAACATACAAAATATACAAAACATTCCTAGCTGACATGTGACAGCTAGGTTGCCAAGCTATCATTTTTTCGGGATATAGTTGAAAATGTCTCCGTTTTCTAGAAATTCAATGAATTGTTCAAGCCATTCATAATAGTCATTTGCATGTTGCACCTTAGATAAATCTGTCTCAATTTCTTTTGTTAGTTCGGGGGCGTTGTTTTTTAACTCAATTAAGTTGTGTTCCATTTGTGAACTCGCTTTTTTATTGCTTTCTACTGCATGGCGCCATTGTTTAGTAAAGATGGCGACAAATGACTCATACCAATCGTTTTCACCTGTGTATAAATCTTTTCGTACGCCTTTTTGCCAAACTTTTTTGGCCATATTAGCGTCAACGAGTTGGCGGATGCCGGTACTCATGCTTGTTTTACTCATCCCGAGTTGATGGCTCATTTCATCTAATGTTAACGCATCTTTTTCAAATAAGAGCGTGCCATAAAGACGTCCAACGGATTCCGTCATTCCATATAGATGAAGATTTGTTGATAACTCGTGAATAAATGTCTCCCTAATCAGTTGCAGCCTTTCATCATCACACTCAAGCGTATGTCCAGATTCCATAAAATTCCTCCAGTTAAAGCGATGAGTAAAGTGTAACAAAATAAGAAAAAAGCTAAAACTAAGGGGGACAGCAGGATGAGTTAGCATTCTGGAGGATTTGTAAGTATGGTAGAAGGTCAATCTGTTCAGTATAAACTGAACAATTAATTCAGACTAATAAAAAGCTATGCACTGTTTGATTAGTTTTTTATAAATAGGGTATAGTTACATGGTCATAAAGAAGCACGAATTAAGTAAAGAGGTGGAAAAACTTGTCGAAAATTAAAGTTGAGGGCTTAACGAAAGTGTTTGGGAAGAAACCTAAACGAGCTCTAGACATGTTAGCACAAGGGAAAAAGAAGCCGGAGATTTTAGAAGAAACCGGTCTCACTGTCGGTGTTGACAGAGCAAGCTTTGATGTAAAAGACGGAGAAATATTCGTAATTATGGGCTTGTCTGGAAGCGGAAAATCAACAATTGTTCGGTTATTAAATCGTCTGATTGAACCAACGACTGGCAGCGTTTGGATTGATGACGAAGATTTAGCAAAAATGGACGCAAAAAACTTGCGTGAAGTTCGGCGGAAAAAAATGAGCATGGTGTTCCAAAAATTCGGTTTATTCCCTAATCGAACGATAATCGAAAATGTCGAGTATGGGCTTGAAGTACAGGGCATTGATAAATCGGAACGGAGAAAAACTGCACAAACATCATTGGAGCTTGTTGGCTTAAAAGGATACGAGGATAGTTATCCTGATCAACTATCAGGCGGGATGCAACAACGTGTGGGACTTGCGCGAGCACTTGCAAATGATCCAGACGTCCTTCTTATGGATGAAGCATTTTCGGCGCTTGATCCGCTTATTCGTAAAGATATGCAAGATGAACTTTTAGACTTGCAAGAAAAAATGAATCGTACGATTATTTTTATTACGCATGATTTGGATGAAGCGCTGAGAATTGGTGATCGCATAATGATCATGAAAGATGGTTCTATTGTACAAATTGGTACACCGGAAGAAATCTTAACTCAGCCCGAAAATGACTATGTTGAACGATTTGTTGAAGATGTGGATCGTTCGAAAGTCTTTACTGCTGAAAATGTAATGATTCGTCCAGAATCCGTTAAGTTAGAAAAAGACGGCCCAAGGGTTGCTTTGCAACGAATGAAAGAAGCTGGTATTTCGAGTATATACGTTACAAAACGGAATAAAGAACTTGTTGGCATCGTCCATGCAAGTGACGTTTCTGAACTTATTAAACAAAATATAAATTCATTAGAAAGCATTATTGTCACCGATGTACCGATCGTTGAAAAAGATACGCCACTTAATGAACTTATGGACCAACTATCAATGAGTACAGTGCCACTTGTCGTTCTCTCTAATAATAAATTGCAAGGAATCATCGTAAGAAGCGCTGTTCTTGGGGCGTTATCGGGAAGTGAGGTTGATTTTAATGGATTTTCTACCCCGTCTGGAAATAGGTAGTTGGATTGAAGCATTTATCGACTGGCTGCAAAATGCGGGTTGGTTGTTTGACGGAATTTACACAGCGATTGAGGGATTGTTTGATGCCATTTATTGGTTAGTTGCTCTTCCTCCAAGCTGGCTCTTTATTATCATTATTGGAGCATTAACCTATTTATTAAACCGTGGAAAATGGGGCTTACTCGTCTTTGTCATTATTGGTTTAGTATTTATTGATAGTTTAGGCTTTTGGACTGAAATGCTCGATACATTAGCAATTGTACTGGCAGCAGGTATTATATCGATGATCATCGGTGTGCCATTTGGTATTTGGATGGCGAAAAGCAATCGGATTGAAGCGATTGTTAAACCGATTCTTGATTTTATGCAAACAATGCCGGCATTTGTTTATTTAATCCCTGCGGTTGCTTTCTTTGGCGTTGGGATGGTACCAGGGATTGTCGCTTCCGTTATTTTTGCGATGCCGCCAACAGTTCGGATGACAAACCTTGGTATACGCCAAGTGTCAACAGAATTAATTGAAGCAGCAGATGCATTTGGGTCAACTGGCGCTCAAAAGCTTTTTAAAGTCCAATTGCCGATGGCACGTGGCACAATGATGGCTGGTATTAACCAAACAATCATGCTTGCTCTATCAATGGTTGTTATTGCCGCGATGATTGGAGCAACAGGTATTGGCCGAAGTGTTTATCGCGCGGTTGGTCAAAATGACATTGCAGCCGGATTTGAAGCCGGGATTGCGATCGTTGTTTTAGCCATTATTTTGGACCGTTTAACACAAAGTTTCAGCACAAAAAAAGAAGGTTAATTGCAGGTGGTCAGAGGGCATTAAGCCCTCTTCACATATATCAATCATAAGCTTAGGGGGCTTTTATATGAATTGGAAACACGTAGGTATGACAACAGGTTTGACACTCGCTGTAACGCTTGCAGCTTGTGGCTCAGACGATAACAATGATACTGGGCAAGGATCCGTTGAAGATGAAGCGGATATGCTTTCGCAAGAAGATATTGCAGAAAACTTAACAAGTATTACAGGGATCGAGCCTGGTTCTGGTGTTATGACTGCAACAGAAAATGCAATTGAAGAATATAATCTTGATTTAGAATTAGATGACATGGGAAGCGCGTATATGACGCAAGTCCTTGATACAGCAATTAGCAATCACGAGCCAGTTGTTGTAACAGGTTGGACACCTCATTGGAAATTTGAAGCATTTGATCTTAAGTACTTAGAAGATCCAGAGAACGTATTTGGTGATGGAGAAAACATCAACACGTTAACTCGCACAGGTTTACAAGAAGATATGCCTGAAGCATATCAAGTACTTGATAACTTCTTCTGGGAACCAGAAGATATGGAAACAGTTATGCTCGATATCGAAGAAGGCACGGATGACCGTGACGCTGCATTAAATTGGATTGAAGACAACCGCGACACAGTGGATGAGTGGATTGCTGGTGTTGATGAAGTGGATAATGTAGATATTTCATTAACACTTGTTAACTGGGCAACTGAAATTGCTTCTACAAATGTTATTGCTGCTGTTCTTGAAGAAGTAGGTTACAATGTATCACTAACTGATCTTGAGCCGGCATTCATGTTCCAAGCACTAGCGAATGGTGAGGCTGATGCAAGTGTTGCTGCTTGGTTACCATTAACACACAGTAATTACATGGATGATCTTGGAGATCAAATGGAGGATCTTGGACCAAACCTTGAAGGTGCTGTTATTGGTCTTGTTGTTCCTGAATATATGGATATTGATTCAATTGATCAACTTCCAACAGCTGAATAGGCTGCTTTCTACCCCTCTGGCTAAGTCCGGGGGGATTTTTATATAACCAATAGCTAGCAACCATGCAAACAGCGAATTGTAGTAAAACGAAAAATACGAACTACGTGAGAAACGTCGTTGCAGTTTTTCTTGTTATCCTCGTATCTTTGAGTCGTTATAAGGGCAAAATGCGGATAATGAAAGGGTGATAACAATGAGTGCACTTGTAGCAGGTTTTTACTTAATTGTCTCACTTTGTATGTATTTTCTAGGGCGAAATCGGTTCTTAGATCGATTATTTTCTTTAATGGCTGTTGTTTCTTTGCTCATTTTCGCTGGGATTGTTTCTTACGCCATTTTTAGTATTATTAGTAATGAAACGGTGTTTATGACTTCTATTCATTCTCTTTTTTTAAATCCGTTTTTTCTTGTTAGCGGTGGGTATTTGTTGTTTTTTAGTTTGTACCGATTAATAGGGGATTTATTAGCGTATTAGGTGAAAAATAAGGCTGCCAGTTTACTGGCAGCCTTATTTTTTGTGGGGAGATGGTTAAAGGCTTTGCGTGCCGCTATTTAGTGCCGCAATAAAGTCATATTTTAAGAAAAATATATTTTTCCGAGTGGTTTTGTTTGAATTAAACAGAATCGTTTGTTAAAATGAATTCAAGATGGATTTATTGTATCGGCTGGTTGCTTGTGAGTATGAAGTTTTCGTCTACGTATTGAAATAAGAGGACAGTAACGTAGTATGCCTTCTGCTGTTTTAAGTGCTCCACAACAAACCAATGCGAATGAAAAAATAGAAGGCTGACGAGATCGTTTCGCACCTGCGAAGGTAAGAATAGCAAGACCAGCTGCAAGTCGGCAAAGTGCTTGGTTTAGATTCAAATTCTTCTCCATAAATAAACCTCCTAAAAAAGATGTGAAGAAATGTCACATTTTATGCGAATGAACTGACATAAATATGGTAAGATAAAACTAAGATTGAGTAGATGAAATGAGTGATGAACATGACAACAGAGCGAATACATCGTTGGACCAAAACACGGTTGCGTGAGCACTTAAGTGTTGTGAAAGGTGAACGCCCACCAACGCTTGTATTAAAAGATGCAACCTATTTAAATCACGCACGACGTAAATGGATCGAAGCAAATATATGGATTGCTGATGATCAAATTGTATACGTTGGTAAAGAGATGCCGGAATTGTTAGGTGATGCAGAGGTCGTTGACTGTAAGAATCAATACATTGTCCCAGGATATATTGAACATCACGCCCACCCTTTCCAATTGTATAATCCCCATAGCTTGGCGAAGTATGCATCGGAAAGAGGAACGACTACACTGATCAATGACAACCTAGTTTATTTTTTGAACTTAGAAAAAAAGAAAGCGCTTTCTTTAATTGAGAAACTGGAAGAATTACCGACAACGATGTATTGGTGGACTCGTTATGATTCACAATCGGAATTATTAAAGGATGAGATGTTTTCGAACTCTAAAATTAAAGCTTGGCTTGAGCATCATTTAGTTGTTCAAGGTGGAGAGTTAACGTCTTGGCCAAAAGTGTTGCAAGGTGATGATACAATCTTACATTGGATGCAAGAAACAACAAGATTGCGCAAGCCAATTGAAGGTCATTTACCTGGTGCTTCGGAAAAAACGTTATCTCAAATGGCACTACTTGGGGTCACTTGCGATCATGAAGCGATTACTGGTGAAGAGGTTGTACGTCGGCTTGATTTAGGTTATACAGTCTCATTGCGTCATTCGTCAATTCGACCAGATTTGCCTCGCTTATTTGAAGAGTTAAGGGAACTTGGAGTGGATTACTTTGGGCGTTGCTTAATGACAACAGATGGTTCACCGCCTTCTTTCTATGAAGAAGGTGTTATGAATCAGTGTATTCAGATTGCACTTGATGCTGGCCTTGATCCAGTTGATGCGTATGGGATGGTCACTTATTATGTCGCTCGATACTACAATGTTGATCATAAGTTAGGGATGATTGCACCTGGGCGCATCGCACACTTAAACTTCTTGAGTGATAAAAACAACCCAACTCCGATTAGTGTGTTAGCAAAAGGGCAGTGGGTTATGCGCGATGGTCAGCCAGTGGAGAAGGAAGCACCATTTAACTGGAAAGATTATGGCATTGAGCCAATTAAGATTGATTGGGAATTAAAAGAAGAAGAGTTGCACTTTTCAATGCCAATGGGAATTGAGATGACTAATGCCGTTATTTTAAAGCCATATCAGACGATGTTAGAAACGGCAGCAAGTGAGCTTAGTACGGATCATGATGAATCGTTTTTTGCAATGATTGATAAAAAAGGTAAATGGCTTGTCACAACCACTCTAAAAGGGTTTTCAACGTCAGTGATGGGTCTTGCAAGTTCCTATAACTACACAGGAGATATCATTTTAATCGGAAAATCACTCAGGTCAATGGTGCAAGCGTTTAATGAATTAAAAAAGCAAGGTGGCGGACTGGTGCTCGTTGAGAATGATGAAGTCATTGATCAAATTCAATTGCCTTTACTCGGCATGATGTCGGATGCATCGATGGAAGAGATTATGGAACAAGAGCGGTCGTTTGTGAACAAACTGCGTGCTCGTGGTTATACACATGAAGATCCAATTTACAGTTTGCAGTTCTTTTCTTCGACGCATTTGCCTTATATTCGAGTAACACAACGTGGAATCTACGATGTTCGAAAGAAAAGAATTTTATTTCCAGCGATTATGCGGTAGAATAAAAGTACTTTGATGCTTTACCACTTTAAAATTTACCCGCATCGTAGAGATGGCACAATACTCGAAAGGTGTGACACTGTTTGCAAATCAATAAATTACGCGGCAAAGAGCTAGATCAATTATTTAATTCGATCTTGGCCCTGAAAAACTTAGAGGAAGCGTATGAGTTTTTTGATGACTTGTGTACAATTAATGAGATTCAATCGTTAGCACAACGGCTTGAAGTAGCTCGCATGCTTCGAGATGGCTACACTTACCATAAAATTGAAACCGAAACCGGGGCCAGCACAGCGACTATTTCGAGAGTGAAACGTTGTTTAAACTATGGTAATGATGCTTATCGATTGACACTTGATCGGATTGAAGCACAAGAGGAAACACAAGAATAACAAGGAAAACGACTCTACATAAGTAGGGTCGTTTTTATTATGACTATTTTAGGCGATTCCATTATTCAATCAGAAAAAAAGAAGTAAGGTTTTAATAAGTCTTCCAATTTTGATATTGAGAAAAAGATGGCGTCGCTTGGTGCAATCCGCTACAATAGACGATAAAAACAAAGGAGACTAGTATGAAACAAGTAAAACGAAAATTGGCTGGAGCTAGCATGCAAAAGCCATGTGATACGCTCCTTATAAATGGAAAAATTATTGATGTATATACTTGTTCTATTTATGAAGCTTCCGTTGCAATAACAGATGGAGAGATCATTGGAATTGGTGATTATACAGAAGCAAATGAAATCATTGATATAAAAGGAAAGTACATAAGCCCCGCTTTAATTGATGGCCATGTCCATATTGAGTCAGCGATGGTTCGTCCTGAAGATTTTGCGAGTGTCCTTCTTCCAAAAGGTGTGACGACAGTTATTGCTGATCCACATGAACTAGCGAATGTTGCTGGTGCTGAGGCAGTCGAGTATATGTTGCGTGCATCAACGAATTTACCACTAGATGTGAAGATGATGGTTCCATCAAGTGTGCCAGCTGCTTCATTTGAGGAAAACGGGTCAGTATTGACAAGTTCTGATGCTGAGCGACTTTTTCGAGATGGGGGTGCGTATGGATTAGGAGAAGTGATGGACTTCCCAGCTGTTTTAAATGGTGATGAAGAAATGCTAAAAAAAATTGAGCTGGCGAACACATTCGGGGCTGCTGTGGATGGGCACGCCGCAGGCTTGAATGAAGCGGCGTTAAATGCGTATCGCGTTGCTGGGATTGAAAATGATCATGAAGCCGTAACTGCAGAAGAAGCGTTAGCACGAGTGCAGCGTGGGTTTTACGTATTAATGCGAGAAGGAACAGCTGCTCGTGATGTGGAAGCATTGTTACCGGCTGTGACATCAGCGAATGCCCGTCGCTTTGCATTTGCAACGGACGATAAACATCTTGATGATTTGATCGAGGAGGGCAGTGTCGATTTTAATGTACGGAAAGCGATTAAGCTCGGAATGAACCCATTACAAGCCATTCAAATCGGCTCATTAAATGCTGCAGAGTGTTTTAAATTGGACAAAAAAGGTGCGGTTGCTCCTGGTAAAGAAGCGACATTTCTATTGGTATCTGATTTAGACGCTTTTCAAGTAGATGCTGTTTATGTAAATGGGCAGCTTGTTGCCGAACAAGGAAAGTTAGTAGAGCCAATTCGAGAACCAATTCCCGTGCCGGAAAAGTTGTTAGAAAGTATGCATGTAGCGCCATTTACGATTGAAGATCTTTCTTTACGGTTAACAAATTCGGAGGCGACACCAGTTATAAAAGCGAAGCTTGGTTCCATTGTCACAGAGAAATTAGTTGAACGAGTGGAGGCAACTAATGGGGTATTTCAACCAGGTTCAGGTCATTTAAAACTTGTTGTTGTCGAACGCCATCACGCAACTGGTCATATCGGTCTAGGTATCGTGAAAGGTCTAGCCTTTTCTGAAGGAGCAATCGTAGCAACGGTTGCCCACGATTCCCATAACATTATAGCCTGTGGTGCTGATGACAGGAGTCTCTATCATGCGATTCACCATGTAGCCGAAATTGGCGGTGGTATGGCAATTGTAAAGGGAGATCAGGTGCTTGCATCCATGCCACTTCAATTAGGTGGACTGATGTCAATCGAACCGGTTCCCATAGTAAAAAAACAATTGAATGAGCTACAAAAAGCGCTTTTGGAAATAGGATACAACGAAAAAGTAGATCCGTTTTTGACGCTGGCATTTTTAGCTCTTCCCGTTATCCCTTCGATTAAATTAACATCAAAAGGATTGTTTGATGTAAACAGCTTTTCTTTTCTTACACAATAAAAAAGATGGTGCATGTATGTATGCACCATCTCTGACTTTAGACAAAATACCTCTGAGATTTATCTCAGAGGTATTTTGGGTTAATTAAAGTTAGAGAAACATTTTCAAACGAGTTGACTATCTTTTTTTGTTCATCAATATAAAACAAGTCGTTTATCCCACGTGAACGGGCAGTGAAATCTCCACTTAAAACTGCACCATCTTTTTTAATGAACACCGTTGCGTTCGTCCCATTTTTCTTGCGCTTTTAGTAAGTAAACAATTTGACCAATATGATACGCATTATGGATAGTGAGGTGGGCGATCTCTTGATGCCAACTCTCGAAATTTTGATCAGTTGTTTGGTTTAGTGCTTCTTCCCATCTATGATAAATGCCATCCACTTTTTTAATGGTTTCCTCCAGAGAACGATTTTCTAGATTAGTGAATGTATCTTGATTTGAGTTAAGGTGATGATTCGGTAATTCTTCACCAAGAAACCTTTTTAAGTAACGCTCATTATAATAAATTAAATGGTTGAGCGTCTCCCAAATACTATTTGTTTTTGGGTTGGGTTTGTAAGTGGCTTTTGCTTGATCCAATTCTTTAATAGCTTCCATTAGCGATACAAACCAGCCGTTTGTATGATGATTGGCTTTCAATTGCATCAACAATGTTTCTCGTAAATTCATATCACTCACTCTCCTTTGGTAATAGTTTAAGCTGATCACTATTTTCTTGGTACGATTCAGACTGAATGGAAGTACGATGGTAGTCGCCCTCGACCCACGCTGTACGTTGAGAATGGTAGCTGTCACTTGTAACATGCCCTGATTGGCCTGGACCAACGATATGAAAAGTTTCTGATAAATTAGCTAGGTCCATTACCCCACGCCAACCAGCTCCATGTGTTACAGCACCCGTTTCACTGTTGTACCCTGCTGCTTTTACTGTAATTCGACTACCATCAACCGGGAGCGCTTCTGCATTAAGTAAGTAGTTAAGTGGTGAGATAGCTGCAAGGGGATGGTTAAAAATCACTTGGTGATAATCGCCCCATTTCCAGTCTTCTGGGGTATCTCCTTGTAAATCAGTGGCACGATCAACTGCACGGGTAAAGCTTGACGATGCTAACTGTTCGAGTCCTCCTGCTTCTTCTACCCACGGACCAGGTTTTCCTGTTGACGCTGCGCGAAGCAGTTCGTCAACAATATTTGCTCGTCCATCAAACAACTCAGAGACTTCTTCAGGGATTCTCTCTGAAAATAATAGGTCGGTAAGCTCCTCAATCCAAAAATGAAACAGAAGCGGACCGGCTTCCTCACGTGAATCGATTTGGTTCCAAGAACGCAGCATGGAAAGTGCAGAATAATCGATTTTTCGTAATTCTTCTTCAGACAAAGCATCTGTTAATAGAGGGATAAATTCGGCAGCTTGGAGATTAACAGCGTCCATTTGCAACGCCTGCATATCTTCTACCGTATGATCATCTTTTTCCTGAAGTACATCTAGAATGCGTTGATGACGGTATGGTTGGGCCCAAGTGTGGGTTAAGTGATATGGGTAATCATCGCCTGCAATTTGGTTATTTGCGGTAGAAATATAACCTGAATCTGGATCGATCATTGTCGGTAATTCATCCCAAGGAATATACCCTTCCCATTCGTATTCAGAATCCCAACCAGGAACAGGTAAAAGGGCGTCATCCCCGCTTGGTCGAATTGGAATTAACCCATTCGCTCGGTAAGCAATTGTTCCATCTGTGCTAGCAAAAACAAAATTCTGTGCAGGAGCCTGGAAGTTTCTTAAGGCTGCTTCAAATGAATCCCAATCATTCGCGCGATTAAATCCGATAACGGCTTGAAGCTCGGTTGTTGCTTCATAAGCTGTCCAGCGCATCGAGAGTGCGTAATCTTCTTCATCATTTAAATGTGCATAATCAGATAAGATTGGACCATTTTTTGTTAAAACAATTTCATGCGTTACTGGATCGTCGTCTGCCACTTGAATCTCTTCTGTAATAACTTCTGCTTCATACCATTCATCATCATACAAAAATTGGTGTGGATCTTCCGGATGACGCTGTTCAAAATACAATTGTTGCACATCTGGTCCTACATTGGTGACGCCCCAAGCAATGGATTCATTGGAACCTAAAATGATCCCTGGGACACCTGCAAAGATAACGCCAGTAACATTAACGGATGGGGAAGATAAATGGGTCTCATACCAAATGCTTGGCGTCGCAAGACCTAAGTGTGGATCATCTGCAAGCAATGGTTCACCTGATGCCGTTTTCTCACCTGACAGCACCCAGTTGTTGCTACCGTTAAAAGGATGTGGCAAATAGTCTGCTGTTGAACCAAAGGCGGTTCCGACATCAATTGGAATCGATTTTGCTACATCTAAGATGACCGGTCCATCTTCTGGATAAACGGGAAGTAAATCAATTGCTTCCGCATCAGTAACATTTTGTGCGAGCCAGTAACGAAATGCCTGTCCTTGCCAGTTCCCACCTAAATCATAAGCCATGAATTTTCCAATTGTTAGTGAATCAAGTGGTTCCCAAGGAGTGGGTTCATATCCTGCTAACCGAAACTCTAGAGGTAGCTCACCTGCTGTTATTGCTTGTTCCATATACGCATTGACACCTGCGGCATACGATTCCAAATAAGAGTAGGTCTCTTCGTCGTAAGCTGCCGCAGAAGCTTCAGCGGCTCGGCGCAATCCAAACGTACGAAAAAAGCGATCTTGGTCGAGCATGGAGGCACCTATGACCTCGGCTAACTGACCAGAGGCTTGGCGTCTGCTTAAATCCATTTGAAATAAACGATCCTGTGCTGTGACATATCCTTGAACGAAATACAAATCTTCATCCGTTTGTGCTTCAATATGAGGAACGCCTTGAGCATCCCGGTACACATCCACTTCATTTGAGAGTCCGGAGAGGGAAATCTCACCGCTCGTTTGAGGTAATGGTTTTTTTAGTTGTACATACCCCCATATTGCAGTTGCTGCGAGTAGAACAATAATTCCCGTAACTCCAATTAAAAGCACTCGCTTTATAGATATCCGTTTTTTTCTTCGGCCCTGTCTTGGTGCTGTTTCCATCAAAATCCCCCTATCATTATGTAAAAAGAGAACGCTTACACTATTTTATTCGGAAACGGGTAGGCTGAATCCTGCATTCTTATTTGCGTTTTCCAGACAATCCTTCATACTAGAGGGGATAGAGAACGAATGAAGGAGAGGATGGGTACAATGATTTTAATTGAAAATGAGCATCTTCTAGTAGAAATTGCAAATAAAGGAGCAGAAATTCGTAGCATCTGGAATAAAGGTCGAAAAAAACAACTGATGTGGGAGGGTGATCCAGCGTATTGGGGCAGGGTATCACCTGTACTGTTTCCAATCGTTGGTAAGCTGAAGGATAATCAGTACACCCATAAAGGGGATACATATAACTTACCTCAACACGGATTTCTGCGCGATCAAGTATTTGTGACAAACACATTAAAAAAGGAAGAAGCTTTGTTTCATTTTGAATCATCGAACCAGTTTGCGGATGTATATCCATTTGAATTCACTGTTTATATCACATACACGTTAGAAGGCAACACATTGAAGGTCAGCTGGAAAGTCTCCAATGATAACAATGAGCCAATGTATTTTTCCATTGGTGCCCATCCTGCTTTCAATGTCCCGTTTCGTGAAGGTGAACAACTTGCTGATTATGAATTGCACATACAGCCAAGTGAAGAGATGAAGCAATTTGAATTAGAAGGTGGTTTCGTTCAAGAAAAGCAGCAAGAAACCGTTGCAACAACCCTCTCACTAACCGACCATTTATTCGCGGCTGATGCGCTAATTTATGAGAATGCAAATAATATTACACTCCGATCAACAGAAGATGAAACAGAACAAATTACCGTTCAATTCCCCGACTTTCCGTATGTTGGAGTATGGTCGAAGTATAATGATGAAGACCAAAGCATTGCACCATTTGTGTGTATCGAACCATGGTTTGGACTTGCAGATACCGCCAATACAAGCGGTGAACTATCAAAGAAAAAAGGGATTCAAACGCTTCAAGCGTATGAATCGTTTAGAGCGTCTTATACGATGACGTTTACGTAATGATAAAAACCGGCTTTCAGAGGAAAGCTGGTTTTATTTTTGGTATAGGATAGCCCCTCGGTCGCTGCCCGTTCTGTAATGTCACGATTTCGTCAATGTTAGTCAGAGGATTCGAATAATTTAAGGAGAAAGATAGATGTATACATCGATAAATATGGGGGTGTTGCAATGATCTTTTATACAATTCGGTGCATTACATGTAAGCAAGATTATAAGATTATGGAAGGGTCAAAGCTTTATAAAGAGTATAAAGAAAATCCGTCTGAACAACGGATGTGTCAAGAGTGCGTGGAACAGATTGAACGAGATGCAAAGAAGCAGTTTTTTGGATAATAGAAAAATAGAAGGCAGATCATGTTATGTGGTGTAGTCATGTTTTAATAAAACCCTTTTTCAGTGTTTCACCTCATTCTCTTTTTACATGCTACATTTCGAGCTTATACGGCAAGCGATTGTTATTAGAAAAAAGACCTGTTCAAAGGTCTTTTTTTCGTTCTCATGATTAACTACGTGCAAGCTCTGAACGTTTTCCTGCTTTCATCACCATACCTGGCAATGATTTGGGGAACCACGATTCGACCGTGCGCGCTGAGGTGAGTAATTTGTCTAAATTAATACCGGTAGTCACATCAATCTCGTGGAACATATGAACCAAATCTTCGGTACAAACATTGCCTACTGCAAGTGGTGCATATGGACATCCACCAAGCCCGCCGAGGGAAGCGTCGAAATGAGTTACCCCAGCTTCATAGCCTGCAAGTACATTTGCAAGAGCAAGACCACGGGTATTATGAAAATGCAGCCCGAGCGGTATGTTCTCGCCAAATTGGCTATAAAAGAGACGAACAAGTTGTTTCACTTGATAGGGATTGGCCATGCCGGTTGTATCACCAAGTACAATCTTGCTTGCTCCAGCATGTAAAAACTTTTCTGTCATTGATAAAACGTCCATTTCATTCACTTTGCCACTAAAGGGACATCCAAATGAAGTAGCTAAAATTGCTGTGACAGAAATATCTTCTGCTGCTTCTTGAACGTTAGGGAGCAAATTAGCGAGTCCTTCTTCAACCGAGCAATTTGAGTTCTTCTGATTGAATGCATTGCTCACAGCCATTGAGACGTGTAGCTTCGTAATGGTTGAATGGAGGGCTCGTTGAATGCCGCGCTCATTTAACGCAAGTCCTGCTACTTCAATTCCTGCCGGTCTATCCCAAGAAAGAAGGACTTCTTCGGCATCTGCCATTGCGGGGACATGTTTTGGGTGCACGAAAGAAACCGCTTCCAAATCAGTGACGCCTGAATCCGTTAGCATCGATAACATGTCTACTTTCTGTTCAGTAGAGAGCAAGGTCGACTCGTTTTGCAAACCATCACGAACACCAACTTCACAAATCGTAATCATGAAAACAACTCCTTTAAATAGAGATTGGTAGATGTAGCAAGTATAGCATATAAGAACTGAATCTTTTGAAGTAACAAGTAGCATTCAAATAGAAGTTGGTGCATAGAAATAGAAAAGAGGAACATGCCTGCGCAGCTGTTCCTCTTTTACTTCATTTATGCTTGCATCGCCAAGTATCTGAAAAAACTTACCGCCGCAATGATGACTACAGCAATTAAATAAATGATGGATAGCCGTTGTTCTCTCACGCTTTCTGTTTTTAGCGCCTGTAAAATAAGAAGGGCGACTAAGACGATATTTAAGAGCGATACGATAAAAAATGGAAAAATACTTTGATACAAATTCTGCGAGGTGATTCCCACAATATTCACGAGGGCTACGAGAACAAATAGCCACATATAAACCATCATTAAAAAAGTAGGACGTTCTTTTTTCTTATTGTTTTCAGACATGTGTAAGCTCCTTACGTAAATAATTTCTTTTCCCGCCATTTTCCATAGCGATAATACAAATAAGCAAATAAACTACTTAAAACAAAGCTTGCACCCATACCAAGTGCAATGCCTGATTCTCCAAACCAAGCGGAAAACAAAGTTGTTAAAGGATATCGCAACACCCAGAGCGAAAGAATATTTAAGACAAGCACTTGGTACATTGCGCCGGCAGCGCGGACGATTCCGTTTAAAACAAAGTTTAACCCAAGAAACGGATAACAAAATGCAATCATTTGCAAGTAGTTACGACCAAATGCAACTGCTTCTTCGTCTTGAATAAACAAGCGTACACCTAGCTCTGCAAGTAGAAGAATAATTAAGGCGACAATACACATTAATGCTAAATTATAGATAGCAGCTGTTTTGGCAAGCTTGGCTAGCCGTAATGGAGCATTTGCACCAATCAATTGGCCTGCCATGCTGTTAACGGCTGTACCAAGCGCAGCAGCTGGAAGCATAATGAGACTGTCGAGGCGCTGTGCCGCGCTGAATCCAGCGACTGCCGTTTCACCAAAAGAAGCAACGGTGCCCATAATCGCTGCAAGAGCAGCCGAGATAACGACCATTTGTAATGACGCTGGAATCCCTAACCGAAAAATGAGTGCAATTTCTTCTTTTGCTGGAATGCTTGCCTTTGGAATGGGCATACGATTGTTCTTGTAAACTGTGTACCCGCCATAGAGAAAAGCGAATCCCTGTGATAGTAGTGTAGCATAGGCGGCTCCTTCAATGCCTAAGTTGAATACTGCAATAAACACCGGATCAAGGACAATATTAAGTCCAACGGCAAGTCCGACAATTTTCAATGGTGTTTTACTGTCTCCAAGTGCACGTAAAACAGTTGAAATAAAATTGTAGCCAACTAAAAAGATCAACCCGAGAAAATGGATTTGTAAGTAAGCTAAAGCTCCCTCCATCATTGATTCAGGAGTTCCAAGTAGCAAAAGAATGGTAGGAGCAAGCAGAATGCCGAGTGCGCTTAATAAAAGGGATAAAAAAGCAAATAGCACCATAAACGCATTTAAGTACTTGATTAAACCTTGTTCATCTTTCCGCCCCCGCTGCTGTGAGAGTATTGTTAATACGGCGTTGTTTAAACCGAGCACGAGTGAGAGGACAGTGAATAAAATAGTGCCAGCAATAGCGACTGATCCGAGGGCGTTCCCCCCAAGAAGATTACCTATCCAAAGGCTGTCGACTAATTGGTAGGACGTTTGCAACAGATTCGTTATCATAATTGGACCGGAAAAGACAATTAATTGTTTTAATAAAGGTCCATTAGTGAAATCCAATTGATTTTGCTTCATTAAAAAGATCCCTTCGTGCTTTGTATAATTAGTTTAACATGGGTAGAATCCTTACAGTATCTTAATGTTTGCTTCATAGTATCTAAATAGTAAAAGCATATAATGAAAGCATCAAGAAGAAGGAGGCGCTCGATATGGAAGATGACATGCAATATGAGACAGGCGAGAATATGGTAGTAGGCGCAGGGTGGGCACTTGCAATCAGCATTCCTTTATGGGTTGGCATCATTCTTTTAAGTTATGTGCTATTTATTTCATAAAAAGAGAAGAAAAAATAAAAATTTGTAGCCGTAACCAGTTGATACTGGTTTTTTTGTTGTTTACCCTTTTCAATCTTTCATGTATGATAATGATTATCAATACTATTATAAATGAACGAAAAAAAGGGTAAAAGATATGGGCAAACAATCAGCCGAAACAACTTTAGAGAAAGCAAAAGAAAAGTCTAAGCCGCTTGGTGCAGTTTTTGTCGGACTTATCGGGCTTGCTCTTCTTATTGTCGCTCTTCTTTTTTCCATTTCATATGGGGCGGCGCAGATTGATCTTAAAACCGTCTGGCAGGCTGTTTTTCAATTTGATCAATCGATAACGGATCATCAAATTATTCAAGAAATTCGTCTCCCACGTGCGCTTGGCGCTGCACTCGTTGGCAGCTTTCTCGCTGTATCTGGCGCAATTATGCAAGGGATGACGCGAAATGCGCTAGCCGAGCCATCTATTATGGGGGTTATGGACGGCGCTGCTCTTGCAATAGCGATTATGTTCGCGTTTGGAGCAAGTGTCTCTGGTGTAAGCCTAATGTTTGCAGCATTTATTGGAGCTGGAGCAGGTGCTGCTTTTGTTTTTGCTGTTGGATCGCTTGCTCGCGGAGGACTCTCTCCGGCGAAATTAGCACTCGCAGGTGTAACGGTTGGGGCATTTTTAAGTGCCATATCATCAGGCATTGCCATTCATTTTAACGTTGCTCAAGATATTAGCTTTTGGTTTGCTGGTGGTCTAGCAGGGATGAACTGGTATAACATACGTTTGATTATCCCTGTAGCGATTGTTGGTTTAGGATTTGCCTTCGCACTGTCCCGCTCGGTGACCGTGTTAAGTTTAGGTGAAGATGTAGCTCGTGGACTCGGGCAGCGTATTTTATTAATAAAAACACTAGGTGTTATTGTAGTTTTGCTTCTTACTGGAGCTGGAGTAGCGGTTGCGGGGGCAATTGGCTTTATTGGGCTCGTTATCCCTCATATTACGAGAGGGCTAGTAGGCGTTGATTATCGTTATATTATTCCTTGTTCAGCTGTACTCGGTGCTCTTTTACTTGTCTCCGCTGACTTGGCGGCAAGACTTGTTAATGCACCTTATGAAACGCCGGTTGGAGCGATGACTGCTTTAATCGGGGTCCCTTTCTTCCTTTATTTAGCACGTCGTGAAGGGAGAGGCCTGAAATGAAAAAAACATTTTTAAAGCGACCGACAACCATTATGGGTATGCTCATCGTTGCGATTGTTGTCCTTTTCTTTGTTAGCCTGCAAACTGGCGCAATTCAAATTAGTCCAACGCAAGTTGTGCGGACATTGTTTGGGTATGGAACCGAACGGGATGCATTGGTCCTGTTTGAATTCAGGCTGCCACGCATGGTTATTGCGTTATTAATTGGCGCGGGACTTGCTGTATCTGGAGCAATTTTACAAAGCATATCGCAAAATGACCTCGCTGATCCAGGAATTTTAGGGATTAATACGGGAGCGGGACTCGCTGTAGTTATCTTTATTTTCTTCTTTCAAGGGTCGTTAACTGGATTAGGTGGCTTTTCCGTTTTCATCATGCCATTTTTTGCGCTTATTGGAGCGTTAGTTGCTGCTATTCTCATTTATGTGCTTGCTTGGAAACAAGGAATCACACCCGTTAGGCTGATCTTAGTTGGAATCGGTTTAAATGCTGCATTTAGCGCTTTGCTCATCGTCATACAATTACGGATGGAACCAAACGATTTTATGCAGGCGACGATTTGGTTAACGGGAAGTATATGGGGGACTACGTGGACGTATGTCTGGGCCGTGTTGCCTTGGATTCTTATTCTTATACCACTTGCTTTTTATAAAGCAAGAACATTAAACGTTATGCAAATTGGCACGCAGTCAGCGGTTTCATTAGGAGTCCCGCTTGAGCGGGAAAGACGAACGCTGCTTATTTTAGCTGTTAGTCTTGCTGCTGTCTCAGTAGCTGTTGGTGGAGGAATTGCTTTTCTTGGTTTAGTTGCACCACATATTGCACGTCGCCTCGTTGGTCCGAGGCATGAAGTACTGATCCCAGCTGCTGCTTTGACAGGTGCATTGATTTTACTTACGGCTGATATGATTGGGCGAAACTTACTCGCGCCGTCTGAAATACCAGTCGGCATTGTGATTGCTATTCTTGGAGCGCCTTACTTTTTGTATTTGTTAATGAGAACGCCATAGGAGGGACTTATTTTGTCACGTTTATCGACAGAGAAGCTATCAATTGGATACGAAAAAAGAGAGATTGTGAGCGATCTTTATCTTCATATTCCAGATGGGAAAATTACAACGATTATTGGACCAAACGGCTGTGGAAAGTCAACCATACTTAAAACCGTTGCGCGAATTCTAAAAGCGTCAAAAGGAGCCGTTTATTTAGATGGTAAGTCGATTCATAAACAATCAACAAAGGAAATTGCGAAAAAGATGGCTGTACTTCCACAGTCTCCTGAAGCGCCAAGTGGATTAACTGTTCAAGAACTTGTGGCATATGGTCGATATCCTCATCAAAAAGGGTTTGGCCAATTAAAAGATTATGATCACGAGATTATTAAGTGGGCTCTTGAGCAAACAAATATGCTCGAATTTGCGGAGCGCTCCATTGAGGCGCTTTCTGGTGGGCAGCGACAGCGAGTTTGGATTGCAATGGCTCTTGCCCAAGAAACGGATATTCTCTTGCTTGATGAACCGACAACATACTTGGATCTTGCGCATCAACTCGAAGTATTGCAAGTACTCGAACGTTTAAATAGAGAACAGAATCGAACGATTGTAATGGTTATCCATGATTTAAATCATGCTGCACGCTTTGCTGATTATATGGTTTCCATTCGCAACGGCAAGATTATGAAAGAGGGTTCTCCAGAAGATGTGATGTGTTCGGATGTATTGCGGGACGTATTCCAAATCGATGCGAGCATCGTCTCAGACCCTCGAACAGGGAAGCCGGTCTGCTTAACGTATGATTTAATGAACGAACAACACCATCATGAAGAGCAAATAGAAAAGATTCCAGCGCTTGTTTAAGCGCTGGAATCTTTTATTTTAGCGCTAGTTTAATAGCAATCCCAATTTGTTCAGTAAATTGTCCATCTTCGTTGAGTTTAAGGAGTTCACTCGTTAAGTGCGTCTCAAATTCGCGAGAACGGCTACCTAGAAACCGTTTGGCTCCAAAGGAAGTGGAATAGAGATGACCAATAATTGTTTCAGGTGTCCATATAAAAGAATAAAAGGGAAGTTCAACTTGATCAAACGTAAAAGAAGAGGATTGAATGATTTCTTCATGACGAATGCTCGGATGGGTATAAGTTGTTTTGCCGGCTCGGCGTTTTTTTCCGTACCACTGCTCTGTCACATGTTTAACGGTTTGTTGCCATTGTTCTGTTTTTTGTCCATATTGATCAATAATGGCGATGCCGCCGCCAGCAACAATTCGAGGATAAAGCTGTTCCAAAGTTGTTTTTCGGTCCATCCAATGAAAGGCCTTTGCGATTGTAACAAGCTTTAAATTGTCCTCATTGTTGGTTCTCAAGTAGGTATCGAGTGTACCGTGCAACCATTTGGTGTTTGTTAGTCGTAACGTCGAACTAAAATCTTGAGCTTCTTGAATCATTTCTAACTCGGGATCGATGCCAATGATCTGATCAAACCAATCAGAAAAACGACAAGCTAGTTGCCCAGTGCCACACCCTAAATCAAGCATCGTGCCGTCTCCATTCGTTGAAAAGGTATGGATCAGAAAACGAACTAAAGAGGGTGGATATAACGGTCTGTACTTCGAATAAAAGGAAGCGGTTCCTTGGAACAACTCGCTTCCATAATCGCTCATCTTAGTCTCTCCTTTCTAGTAACAATATGATTATCGTATCATTAAATGGAATGTTCATCAGTATAAGTTTCACTGTCGATTAATGCAAGATGAATAAGGCGATTCTCATTATCAATAAAGAGTCGACCTTAGTCATACTAGGGTATAAAATGAACTTAAAGAAAAAATAATTGATCTAATTGAGAAAAGAGGATTGACAATGATAATGATATTCGTTATCATTTAAATATAACGTGATACATACACGTCAGGTTTCTATAGACCCCCTTATGGATACCTCCGCCTTAGACAAGCGGAGGTCTTTTTTTGTTTTCAAAAAAAATAACCCAGAAAACCTTTGCTACTAAAGGATTCACGGTTATTGAGTTTGCTTATTTTTCATTGCTGGTAGTGAGGTTGGCAGGGTTTTTCGATGCGTCTCTTCTAAGATTGAGCTTTATCTATTTAGTCGTCCATTTTTCTATATTGTTCATAACAACGCGCACCAATGATGTTGGTAGTTGAATAAAATACGACTAAAGCTGTTTTTTATTCAATTGTTTGGATAAACTGTCTATGAACAAGGAAAGAAATGAGGCCGACCAGTATGCTTTCATCTGATGAGTTGTATTTGTTTAAACGAGAACTAGCGAGATTGGAAGAAGAGAAGCAGAAAATACCATTAAATCATAAGTATAAATTGTTTTTAGATGATCAAATCGATTTACTACAAGACGTTATTCGATCACATGAAGAGTAACTCCACTTCTACCGCGGTAAGAGTGGAGTTTTTTTATTTAAAGCACTCGTCTGGACACCGGAGAATGAACCTGCAATAATGTAACACGTATGTATTAGTTGTGATGAGGGGAAGTAAGTAAAAATGTCTGTATCGTTGTATCAATTTTTAAAAGAAAATACATGGGAGTTAACAGAAGAATGGTATAAAGGGTTGGATAAAACAAAAGGTGGCGTATATGGTTCGACGGTTCCAGAGAAAATTCAAGAGCTGAAACAACAAAACCATGAATTCCATCTTATTTTTGTTGAGCTCTTTAATGAAGAAAGCGAACGTTTAGACGATGAATTTGGCCAATGGGTAAATAAAATTGTTTTAGACCAGGCCCATTTAGCAACGCCCCTGCCGGAAATAATCGAAGAATTTTTTAATAACCAAACCTTATATTTAAAAACAATAGACACATACGTTGAAACGCATAGTCCTGAATTAAGCATTACGGAGTATAATAAATACATCCAGTTGCTTCTTCACGCCTTTCAACAAATTGTGATTGAGTTTAGTAAACGGAATCAAGAAAAGTCAGAACAATTATTGTTAGCTCAAAAAGAAATGATAACAGAGTTAAGTTCTCCTGTTATCCAGCTAAATGAACAGATTGCTCTTTTGCCGTTAGTAGGTGAAATTGATACACATCGTGCAAAAGTTATTTTTGAACAGACACTTCAGAGCTGTGTTGATAATCGGATTCAGTCGCTCCTAATCGATTTGTCAGGAGTTCCTGTTGTTGATACGATGGTTGCTAACCAGCTGTTTCAATTAATTGAAGGTCTTACGCTAGTAGGCACAATTGCTTCATTATCGGGCATTCGTCCAGAAATTGCGCAAACAGCAGTTCAACTAGGCATTGATTTTAACCGGACAAAAGTGTATGCCACAATCGCAAGTGCATTATCAAAATTAAATTTTAATGCAATGTAGTGTGCGGTTGATCATCGTTTAGAAGTAAGCGATAATGAGGAAGATAACGTAAACTCGGAATAACGTGTGGATACACGTTACCGAGTTTTTTCTTGTGTATGAATGGAAACAAAAATGAACCATTTTTTCACTTAATGTTTGGGGGACATACGAGGCGAACTTTGATATAATGACATGCAGAACGAACGTGCGTATAAAGGGCATGGTCAAAAAAGGGGGGCGCGCTTCTGGCAAGCGCAAGTCATGAAAAATTACGATGAATGGTCGCATGTATTTAAGCTAGACCCCAATAAAGAAATTACTGATGAAGACTTGGAATTGATTTGCGAGTCAGGAACGGATGCAGTCATTGTTGGTGGTACGGACGGGATTACCCTTGATGATACGTTGTCCCTTCTAGTGCGCGTTAGACGATATCCGGTGACAGTGGCGCTAGAAGTATCAAATCTAGAAGCGATCACACCAGGTTTTGATTATTATTTAATTCCAGCGGTGATGAATAGTGAAGACGTAAAGTGGATACTAGGACAGCATCACACAGCGGTAAAAGATTATGGTGAACTGATTAATTGGGAAGAGCTTATTATTGAGGGATACTGTGTCTTAAATGCAGAGGCGAAGGTAGCTTCTTTAACGAATGCAAAAACGGACTTAACAGAAGAGGACGTTATGGCCTATGCTCGGTTGGCAGAGCATATGTACAAGTTTCCTTTCTTTTATTTAGAATATAGTGGCACAAAAGGGCCCGTTGAAATGGTTAAACGGGTCAGTCGTGTGTTGAACAAAACAAGGCTCATTTATGGTGGCGGCATTACAAATGGAGATGAAGCAAAAGAAGTTGCGGCTCATGCGGATGTTGTTGTTGTAGGGAATGCCCTTTATGATAATTTAAAACAAGCTTTAAAAACAGTACGTGCTGTTAAAGAAGCTAGAGGCGGTGAATAACATGCAAGACACAATTATTGAACGCATGCTATCAGGATTGAATCCTGAACAAAGAAAAGCTGTTACCCATACAAATGGTCCACTTTTATTAATGGCCGGGGCAGGAAGTGGAAAGACCCGAGTATTAACACATCGAATTAGTTATTTGTTGCGTCATAATAGTACGCCACCGTGGGCTGTGCTAGCGCTAACTTTCACAAACAAAGCAGCACGTGAAATGAAGGATAGGGTTGCGCAACTAGTAGGTCCGATTGCTGAAGATATATGGATTTCAACGTTCCACTCTATGTGTGTGCGAATGTTACGTCGCGATATTGACCGGATCGGTTTCAGTCGTAATTTCACCATCCTAGATTCCACTGACCAATTGTCTGTCATTAAACAAATCTTAAAAAGCCAAAACATTGATCCGAAAAAGTTTGATCCAAAAGCGATTCTCGGTATGATATCTAGTGCAAAAAACGAATTGCAAACGGCAAAGCAATTTGCCAAAGGGCAAACAGGTATGTTTGAACAAGTTGCCTCTGACGTGTACCTTGACTATGAAAAACGGTTGAAACAAAACAATGCGCTTGATTTTGATGACTTGATTATGAAAACCATTCAATTGTTTTCTGATGTACCAGAAGTACTCGAATTCTATCAACGTAAATTTCAATACATTCATGTGGATGAGTATCAAGATACAAATAAAGCCCAGTACCGGCTTGTAAAAATGCTAGGGGATCGTTTGCAAAATATTTGTGTTGTCGGAGATTCCGATCAATCCATTTATCGCTGGCGTGGCGCGGATATTCAAAATATCCTTTCGTTTGAAAAAGATTATCCTGATGCCACCGTCATTTTACTTGAGCAAAACTACCGTTCAACAAAAACAATCTTAAATGCAGCAAATAAAGTCATTGGAAACAATGGCAATCGTAAGCCAAAAAATCTTTGGACAGATAATGATGAAGGACCAAAAATTGGTGTCTATGAGGCAGCAACGGAGCAAGCGGAGGCCCAGTTTGTTGTAGAAAGAATCAAAGAAGCATCATCAGAGGCCGGTTTCACCTATAACGATGTTGCGATTTTATACCGAACAAATGCTCAATCACGTATTATTGAGGAATTTTTTGTTAAATCTAATTTAGAGTACAACATTGTTGGCGGCACGAAGTTCTACGACAGAAAAGAGATTAAAGACGTGCTCGCCTATTTACGCCTCGTTTCTAATCCAAATGATGACATTAGTTTACAGCGGATTGTAAATGTACCTAAGCGAGGTCTTGGTGCAACAACAGTTGATAAAATTGCTGTTTACGCAGATACTCATGGACTGTCTATGTATAATGCGCTTTTTGAACTGGAACAAATTGGCGTGACAGCCCGTGCTTATACAAAGCTAATTGAATTCCGGGATCAAGTGAAAAACTGGGTTCAGATGCAAGACTATTTGTCCGTTACTGAGCTTACTGAAGAACTTCTTGAAAAAACAGGCTACCGTGAGATGTTAAAAGCAGAACAAACGATTGAAGCGCAATCTCGACTTGAGAATATTGATGAGTTTATAACGGTTACGCAAGAATTTGAGAAGCGTAGTGAAGAGAAAGATCTAGTTTCTTTCTTAACAGACTTAGCTCTAGTAGCCGATATCGATCAACTTGATAAAGATGATGATGAAGTAAAAAAAGATGCGATTACGTTAATGACATTGCATTCTGCTAAGGGACTAGAGTTCCCTTATGTTTTCTTAATCGGGATGGAGGAAGGAATCTTCCCTCATAACCGATCCTTATTTGAAGAAGAAGAAATGGAAGAAGAACGTCGCCTTGCTTATGTCGGTATTACAAGAGCGGAAAAACAACTTTATTTAACGTGCGCAAAAATGCGAACGTTGTATGGTCGTACAAACACGAACCCCGCCTCGCGATTTATTTCGGAAATTCCAGTTGAACTACTTGAGAACAATAATGGTATGCCTGACTGGACAAAGGGCGCAAGTGGTCGTCCAGCTGCCGGAGCTGCGGCTGCAAGAGCGCGTTCACGCTCAAGTGTATATGAAACAACTGGTCGTTCTGCAATGACAACAACTGGCGGTGATGGATTTGAATGGGCTGTTGGTGATAAAGCAGAACACAAAAAGTGGGGCACAGGCACTGTTGTGAGTATGAAAGGAGAAGGAGACTCGGTTGAACTCGATATTGCCTTTACTCCGCCAACAGGCATTAAGCGGCTGTTCGCTAAATTTGCCCCAATTACTAAAGCATAACGAGAAGGAGATCACTACATGGACAAGCAACAAGCGGAGGAACGTTTAAAGGAGCTACAAACCACTTTAGAAGAATATGGCTACCAGTACTATGTGCTAGACAAGCCACAAGTGCCAGATTCGGAGTACGATCGGTTATTGAAGGAGTTGCTAGAGCTTGAAGAAGCATTTCCAGACCTAGTGACAGAAGATTCCCCGAGTGTACGGATTGGTGGGGCTCCTGCATCCGCGTTTAAAAAAGTGACCCATGAAGTTCCGATGATGAGCTTGTCCAATGCATTCTCGGCAGATGATCTTAGAGATTTTGACCGCCGTGTAAAACAAGCGGTAGGTGAGGATGTCTCATATGTGTGTGAACTAAAATTTGACGGTCTTGCCGTCTCACTTACATATGATAATGGCAAACTTGTTCGTGGAGCTACCCGAGGAGATGGGACAACCGGGGAAGATATTACAAGCAATTTACGTACGGTAGCGGCCATTCCATTGCGCTTGCGCAAGCCTGTCTCTATTGAAGTACGTGGTGAAGCATATATGCCAAAAAGTTCTTTCGAAAAATTAAACGAAGCTAAAGAGGCCGCGGGTGAGGAGAAGTTTGCAAATCCGCGTAACGCCGCAGCAGGCTCTTTGCGCCAGCTTGATCCGAAAATAGCGGCAAAACGGAATTTATCAATGTTTGCTTACTCAATTGGTCACGTTGATGGGAAAGATTTGCAGTCTCACTATGAAGGACTTACGTTCTTAAAAGAACTCGGTTTTAAAGTAAGCCAAGAGGCAAAACCATGCTCTACCATTGAGGAAGTCATTGAATTTACGGAGAGTTGGGTAGAAAAGCGTCACGAGCTTCCGTATGAAATCGATGGTGTTGTGGTGAAAGTGAACGCATTAAGCCAACACGAAATGCTTGGATTTACTGCTAAAAGTCCTCGGTGGGCAACTGCTTATAAATTTCCAGCAGAAGAAGTCTTAACGATATTACGTGAGATTGAATTAAATGTTGGTCGTACGGGCGTCGTTACACCAACGGCGATTTTAGATCCTGTTTTAGTAGCGGGAACGACGGTCAAACGTGCATCGCTTCATAACGAAGATTTCATTCGAGAAAAAGATGTGAAGTTAGGCGATACCGTTATTGTTAAAAAAGCCGGGGATATTATTCCTGAAGTGGTTGGCGTGATAACGGACAAAAGAACAGGTGATGAAGTTGATTTTTTAATGCCTACAGAATGTCCAGAGTGCTCAAGTGAGCTTGATCGAATTGAAGGAGAAGTCGCTTTACGTTGCTTAAATCCGAAGTGTCCAGCACAAATTCGAGAAGGATTGATTCACTTTGTTTCCAGAAATGCAATGAACATTGATGGGCTAGGTGAGAAAGTCATTAGCCAACTCTTCTTACACGAATTGATTGCTGATGTTGCTGATTTGTATAAATTAGACCGAGATGAACTTCTTTCGCTTGAACGGATGGGTGAAAAGTCGGTTGATAACTTGCTGGCGGCAATTAATCGCTCAAAAGAGAATTCACTCGAACGACTTTTATTTGGTTTAGGTATTCGTTTTGTAGGGGCGAAAGCCGCAAAAACATTGGCATACGAATTTGAGTCCATTGATCATCTGCGCAATGCCACAGTCGAAGAATTGCTTGCAGTGAATGAGATTGGTGAAAAGATGGCTGATTCAATTGCTTCTTATTTTGAGAAACCAGAAGTTCATTCGTTGCTAGAAAAATTAATGAATGCTGGTGTAAATATGTATTACACTGGTCCAAAGAAAGTGGATGTTACAGAGTCAATAGAGGATGCAGTGTTTGCTGGAAAAACCGTTGTGTTAACTGGAAAGCTAACACATTGGACTCGTGGCGAAGCGCAGGAGAAGATCGAAGCGCTTGGAGGCACAGTTACAGGCAGTGTAAGTAAGAAAACAGATTTAGTTGTAGCGGGGGAAGATGCAGGCTCGAAGCAAAAGAAAGCGGAAAGTCTTGGAATTGAGATATGGTCTGAGAGCAAGTTTGTTGAAGCAATTGAAGAAACAGAGTGAGAGGGGCTTGTTAAGTGAAGCGATGGGGGATCATTGGGTTTAGTTTACTGGTGCTGGCTGGCTGTAATTTATTTGGTGATGGGCAAGATGAAGGACCAGAGCAAGCACCTGACGTATCGGAGGTTGATGATTCGTTAAGCGTTGTGCCTTCGATTCCGTCAGAAGAGAACTATTATTCAAATGTCTTACGTGAAGGGTCTTACATACATGGTGAGACTCGTGGTTACGGCTTAGACCTCGGCATGAGCAGAAAAGATTTAGATTGGCTCGAACTGGGTCTTGAAGATATTGCAAAAGATACATTTAGCCCGGACAGCCATTATTTCCAAGAGGGGGAGCATTTAACCCGCGATACGCTGCGAAGCTGGATTAGACGGTACGAAGAACCGACTGACGATAACCCTGGTAATCCAGGTGGCTTGAACCCGCCTCTTGGTGAGGGCGAAGATGATTTTGAGAAGAACAAAAACAGTCCTTGGGTTTTATCAAATGTTCTCGAACACAATTATATGGGCGTTGATGATAACGATGAATATGTAACAGCAGGCATTGTACTTGGGTTGTCACTTTATAGTGAGTATTCATTTACAGCGGACGGCCGAACTGGTGAAGTACCAATCTCTAGCAGTAAGCAGGAGGAAGAGGGGATGGCCTTTGCTGAGGAGATGGTAGATCGGCTACGTAACGGTGCTAGCAATAAAGAAGAGGACATAAGCGATGTACCAATTGTTGTAGCGCTCTTCAGTGAGCAACCAAGCAATTCAATCAATGCTGGCAATTTTTTTAAAGTAGGTGTATTTGAACCAAGCGGCAATGTGAATTGGGATGATATTAATCAAAAGCATTTGTATTTCCCATCCAGCGTTGCAAGTGAAGAGCATCAAAACGATGCTTCGCGTTTCTCTCAATTTCAAGCTGATATTCAATCTTTTTTTGATAATCACGTTGGTGTAGTTGGACGAGCTCGGTATGACGATAATCAGCTAACGAAGCTAATCGTTGATATGAACATTCAATACAAAGGAAAAGCAGAAGTAGTGGCAATGACTCAGTATGCTGCTGGAAGAATTGAAGAACATTTTGAGAATGTACCCGTTGATATTAATATATCTTCTTTATCAGGGTCATTAGAAAGTATTGTTTCTTATCACCCAAATACCGAAACCTTTATTCATATTATCCAATAACATGTAACCGAATAGATGAAAGGCTTGTGGCGAAATCGTCACAAGCCTTTTTTTGAACAGTTCGTATGAAACGTTTTCCAAATAAAGAAAACGAATACATAGCAAAAAACATACATTTAATTGGGAAATATCTTTTTGTGATATAATAATACGCTTACATATAAACGTTTCGTGTTTATTATAGATGATTATACGGATATTTTTTTACAAAAAGCTATTTTTTCGTTAGTTTTGTGCTATAGTATGATTGGTTAAACAAATGGGACTTATGTCTTTTATTTCCCTGTAATTAGCCAATTTAAGAAAAAGGCTTCCTGTAACGGGGCTTTAGGAGGATATTACGTGAAAAAATGGATGATGGTAGTTTCAATTAGTCTTGCATCAGTTATAACGCTTGCTGCGTGCGGGCAGGCAGATTCGAATGAAAGCAATGGCAGTAACGCCAGCGGGTCAGATAACGATGGAGAAAATTCAGAGTTCACAGCAAAAATGGTAACAGACTTAAGCGGGATCGACGATAAATCATTTAATGAATTTTCATGGGAAGGTCTTAAAGCATTCGGGGATGCAAATGGTCTTGAAGAAAAGACAAATTATGACTATGTAACATCGAGTGCCGCAGCCGATTTTGAACCCAATTTACGCTCACTAGCAAGAGAAGGTACAGACATTAGTTGGGCAATTGGTTTCTTAATGGAAGATGCTGTTAAAACAGTAGGTGAACAATTTACGGACGCAAATATCGCGATTATCGATACAGTCGTACCTGATTTAGATAATGTAGCAAGCATCACGTTTAAAGAACATGAGGGTTCATTCCTTGTTGGTGTAGCTGCAGGGATGCAAACCCAAACAGATAAAGTTGGTTTTATTGGTGGCGTAGAGAGTGAGCTAATCAAAAAGTTTGAAAATGGATTTAAAGCTGGAGTTCATGCGGTCAATCCGGATGCAGAAGTGATTGTTCAATATGCAGAATCATTTGTTGATCCACAAGCTGGACAAAATATTGCTAATACACTTTACACAACGGGTTCTGACGTTATTTATCACGCAGCAGGTAATGCAGGGAATGGCTTATTTACTGAGACGATCACGCGCGTTCGAAATGGTGAAGATGTATGGGCAATCGGGGTTGATAAAGACCAATACGAAGAAGGCGTTTACGAAGATGAGCAGTCTGTCACGCTTACATCAATGGTGAAACGAGTTGATACCGCTGTTCAAGAAGTTTCTGAAATGGCGCTTGAAGGAAATTTCCCAGGTGGAGAAGTACTTGAGTATGGTATTGAAGACAACGGTATTGATTATGCAACAACAGGAGACAACCTAACCCCGGAAATGATTGAGGCAATGGATGACTTCATGCAACAAATTCTTGATGGTGAAATTGAAGTGCCTAAAACAGATGATGAATTTAATGAGTGGATGAATGAATAGGTTCATAATAGTGAATGGCTAGTTGTTCGTAAACTAGTCTTTCTTTTGTCTCAAGATAGGAAAGGAGTTGTCTATCATGGAATATGTCATTGAAATGGACGGAATTCGTAAAGAGTTTCCTGGTATAGTCGCAAATGACAACATTAACTTGCGTGTAAAAAAAGGTGAAATCCACGCATTACTTGGTGAAAATGGCGCTGGGAAATCAACTTTAATGAACGTTTTATTTGGATTGTATCAGCCAGAGAAAGGTGAAATTCGAGTTCGTGGTGAGCGAGTAGAGGTCACAAATCCGAATATAGCAAATAATCTAGGAATTGGTATGGTTCATCAACATTTTATGTTAATCGATACATTCACGGTTACCGAGAATATCATTCTGGGCTCTGAACCAACAAAGGGCGGTCGAATGAATAAACGGATAGCAGAAAAAGAAATTGCGGCTCTTTCAGCGCAATATGGCCTGGCTGTTAATCCAAAAGCATTAATAAAAGATATTTCAGTTGGGATGCAGCAGCGTGTAGAAATTTTAAAAACATTGTACCGTGGTGCAGATATCCTCATTTTTGATGAACCAACAGCTGTGTTAACCCCCCAAGAAATCCAAGAGTTAATGGGCATTATGAAAAAACTTACAGCAGAGGGTAAGTCAATCATCCTTATTACGCACAAATTAAAAGAGATTAAGCAAATCTGTGATCACTGTACAGTTATTCGTCGAGGAAAAGGAATTGGTACTGTTGAAGTGGCCTCTGCAACAACAAATGAGCTTGCAGCAATGATGGTTGGACGCGAAGTGAACTTCAGCGTTGATAAGTCAAAGGCAGAACCGAAACATGAAGTATTAAAAGTAAACAATCTTGTTGTCACAGATAATCGCGGAGTAGAGATGGTTAAACAGTTAAACGTCTCTGTTCGTTCAGGTGAAATTTTAGGGCTAGCTGGTGTGGAAGGCAATGGTCAATCGGAATTGATTGAAGCGATCACAGGGCTTCGTCCCGTTCAAGACGGGAATGTGTTGTTAAATGGAATTGAACTACCTAAAAAAAGCCCAAGAAAAGTAACAGAAGCGGGGATTGGTCATATTCCTGAGGATCGCCATAAGCTTGGACTCGTGCTTGATTTTTCAATTCAAGAAAACATGGTGTTACAAACGTATTATAAAAAACCGTACGCTAAAGGTGGCATTATTAATGAGAATGCCATTCAAGAGAAAGCGCAGGAATTAGTAACAGATTATGACGTGCGGACACCGTCCATTCAGACACTTGCTCGGTCTTTGTCTGGTGGAAACCAACAAAAAGCCGTTATTGCAAGAGAAGTTGATCGCTCTCCTGATTTGCTTATCGCCGCTCAACCTACACGTGGTCTTGATGTTGGCGCCATTGAGACAATTCATAGCCGCCTTGTTAAAGAAAGAGATAAAGGTCGTGCAGTTTTATTAATGTCGTTTGAACTTGATGAGATTTTAAATGTCAGTGACCGTATCGCTGTTATTTATGATGGGAAGATTGTCGATATTGTTCAAGCGGATGAAACGGATGAAAAAGAGCTTGGGCTATTAATGGCTGGGGGAGAACGTGCAAAAGGAGTGGAACAAAGTGAACATTAATCGTTTGTTCAAAGGGAAGGCGATGGGGTTGCTCATCCCAGTTCTGGCTACTTTTCTAGGGCTGTTCGTAGGCGCAATTCTAATGCTTGTGACGGGGTATAATCCAATTGACGCATACAGCGCTTTATTAGAAGGGATGTTTGGGGATAGTTATTATATTGGAGAATTGATTCGGACGATGACACCTCTCATTTTAGCGGGGTTATCCGTTGCGTTTGCGTATCGCTCTGGCTTATTTAATATAGGGGTAGAAGGTCAGTTAATGGTAGGCTGGCTGACAGCTGTGTACATCGGGGCTGCTTTTGAAGCGCCAATGATTATTCATTTGCCGTTATCAATTGCTGCGGCAGCTCTTGCAGGAGCTTTATGGGCATTTATCCCAGGCTTATTAAAAGCAAAGCTACATGTCCATGAAGTGATTGTTACCATTATGATGAACTACATTGCTTTATATATGGTTAATGCAATTATTCGAGCGTATTTAATTATACCGGGAGAGCGTACAGAAGGTATTTATCCGAGTGCATCGCTTGGCTCATCCTTCTTGCAGTCTCTTACAGAGTATTCACGTGTTCATTACGGCATTGTTATTGCTATATTGGCTTGCTTATTTATGTGGTTTTTCCTTAACAAGACAACAAAAGGCTATGAGTTGAGAGCTGTTGGTTACAACAGAGACGCTTCAAATTATGCTGGAATGAATGTAAGCCGTAATATTATTCTTTCAATGGTTATAGCTGGTGCTTTTGCGGGACTAGCTGGAGCGGCAGAAGGCCTTGGCACATTCGGTTATATGAGTATCCAAACGGGCTTTTCTGGTGTTGGTTTTGAGGGCATCGCCGTTGCCTTGCTAGGAGCAAATACAGCACTTGGCGTGTTCTTAGCTGCGTTTTTATTTGGTGGCTTAAAATCAGGAGCCTTAACGATGAATCAGCAAACGAACGTACCAGAGGATCTCATTAGCATTGTGATTGCGTTAATTATTTTCTTTGTTGCATCAAGCTATATTATTCGCGCAATCTTGAATAAGCGCAAGAAAGGGGAGAAGTAACCCGTGGATATGCTTGCTCTCATTATTTCAACGATGATTTATTCGGCAGCGCCAATTATGCTAGTCGCTCTTGGTGGGTTGTTTAGTGAACGTTCTGGCGTCATTAATATTGGGCTTGAAGGGTTGATGGTAATTGGTGCCTTTACTGTTATTGTAACAACGTTGACGCTTGAAGCGTCAGGTGTCGGAGCCGTTTCTGTATGGATTGGGCTTGCTGCGGCAGCAATTCTTGGTGCGATCTTCTCGCTCTTTCATGCGGTTGCGTCCATTCATTTCAGGGCAGACCAAGTAGTAAGTGGGGTTGCTCTTAATTTCTTAGCTGTAGGAGTTGCAGTATATGCGATTAAATTGCTCTACGATGGAAGTGGACAAACAGCATATATTAGCAATCGATTTTACCGGTTTAACTTGCCTTATTTAAGTGATATTCCAGTGATTGGTCCGCTGTTCTTCTCTAATGTGTATGCGACATCTTTTCTTGCATTTGCGCTTGCACTGCTTGTTTATTATGTTATTTACTACACACCTTTTGGTTTGCGCCTTCGTTCTGTTGGGGAGCATCCTCAAGCGGCTGATACAATGGGGATTAAAGTGTTGCGGATGCGCTACATCGGCGTGATGCTTTCTGGTGTATTCGGTGGTCTGGGAGGAGCTGTTTTTGCTGCGACATTTAGCGGTAATTTCTCTGCAACAACGATTGCAGGTCAAGGCTTTATGGCACTTGCCGCACTAATTTTTGGAAAATGGCATCCCCTCGGTGTCATTGGTGCTGCGCTCTTTTTTGGTCTCGCGCAAGCATTAGGTGTAGTTGGACCATCCTTGCCGTTTTTATCAAATGTTCCACCTGTGTTTTTATTAATGGCGCCGTACGTATTAACGATCCTCGCTCTTGCTGGTTTTGTGGGGAGAGCTGATGGACCAAAAGCGCTTGGTGCTCCCTATATAAAAGGGGCAAGGTAAAATAGAAAAGGTGAGTTGTTCAATAGCAGCTCATCTTTTTCTTGTTTAATTATGTGGATTTGTTATGGTAGAACCAATACTTTTGGATGAGCAAAAGGAGGGGGAATCTCTGGACTTCTCGACTAAAAGAAGCGTTTTTGGAATGGTTATAAGTGTAGTTGTACTAACTTTTTCTACTGGGTGTGGTGATAACCTGAATCCATTTTTGAACGGTAGTGGCGGTACTCAACAAGAAGCATACGGTGATTTGTCTTCACGAATTGGTGACGGACTAGATCATGAGCCTGTTGTTCAAGAAGAATTGATGTCGGATTTCCTGGAATTTTATCCAGAAGACGTTTGGCAAGAACTTGAGTATGAACAGCCAACGGGTAAATGGTTTTTTGCAGATGGTGGCGGAATTCTTGGATATGGTCTAACAGTGGGTGAACAGAAGGCAAGTAGTTCGTTTGAAGTCGTTTTTATCGGTCATAAGCAGGATGGTGAACCGATAGAACGAGATGTGCGCATTCAATTAACAGAACGAGATGGTTATAACCGTCACGAAGTGGTTAAAGAAGAAACGGTTTACGTTGAAAAAGTAGACAATAATGAAACGATTTATACAGGTGAGTTACCTAATAAAGAAAACGTGGCTTATTTATTAAGCGCAGAGATTTTAAGTGATGAAGGTGAAGTCGAAGATACTCGAATTTCGTATATATACGTCCCGATTCCAGAAATGAACGTCTCACTAGAAATGGATCAAAGGATCTATTCAACTTCTGATAACAGTGCAATTTTACAATTACACAATGAGGGCCCAATTCAATTATTAACGGGTAAATCGTATGCAATTGAGAAAAAGGAAGATGGAGAGTGGCAACCGCTCCCGTTAGAGATAGCATTTAATGACATTGGAATTGAAATGCCTATCGGAAGTCAACATCGAGATGTTGTGGATATTAGTGAATTCCATGCTGGCGAATATCGGGTGTTAAAATCGTTTTATTCAAGTAATGGTGATGGCGAACAAATCCTTGCAGCTGAGTTTACGATCGAGTAGAAAGAAAAGCTTGTTCTGTAATTAAATTTCTGATAAATTTAAAAACACTAATAAAAGTTTAGTCTGATGAATGGGTTTGACATGAAGCTACTTATTTATTTGTGGATGTCGTTCGCTTAGTTAAGATGTTGCCGCGAATTTTATCCAATGAAGTAGCTGTACCATTAAGGTTTGCTTTTAAAAAGTGGAATTGTTGTGAATGCAAACGCAAACGCCCGCTCTCACATTCACTGACTTAGGTGGGCGTAGATTCCTATGGTGGTTGTAAGGAGGAGACTGAATGAATCCGATATTACTAGATTTTCCAGATGAGTTTTACACAGAAAGGCTTTATATCCGAATGCCGATGCCTGGAGACGGTAAAGTTATGTATGAAGCAATCGAGGCGTCTAAAAAAGAGATTAGCCAATGGTTGCCGTTTGCGAGACGACAACAGACAGTAGATGAAGTAGAAGCGAATATTCGTGACGCGCATGTGAAGTTTTTACGACGAGAAGATTTACGCTTGCTTGTGTTTGAAAAAGAAACTGGAGAACTTGTTGCATCGAGTGGACTTCATCAAATTGATTGGACGGTACCAAAATTTGAAATTGGCTACTGGGTTGATACGCGACATAGTGGGAAAGGGTATGTTACTGAGGCGGTGGAGGGCATTGCTGATTTTGCTTTTACACAATTAAAAGCCAGGCGTGTTCAAATCCGGTGTGATCCAAAGAACAAGTCTAGCAGTGCAGTGGCCGAGCGGGTTGGTTTTACACTTGAAGGAATTTTAAAAAACGATGAACGTTCATTAGATGGCAACTCATTGACCGATACTTGCGTGTACGCGATAACCATATAATTAATTTACGTCTCGTCTGTACGAGGCTATTAATGATGTGTTTGTAAGGGATTTGACGAAGGAGGGAATGTATGAAGACGTTTTTTCAATATAATTGGCAAGTGCGTAATGAATGGTATGACTGGTGTGAGGGTTTAAGTGAAGAAGAGTTGCTTGCTGAGCGAACGGGGGGAGTAGGTGGGATATTAAAAACTCTCTTTCATATTATCGATGTCGAGTGGAGTTGGATTCGATTAATGGAAGGAAAGCCAGACTTGATGGAGTCTTTTGAACGTTATAAACGTTTAAGGGAGATTCGAGAACTAGACGCAGTGTTACATCAAGATGTAAAGGTATTTGTGGAAGGTTGGAGTGATCGTATGGAAACCAATCTTTATCACGATGAGCGACCGAGTGGAATTGTTGATACAGACACATGGGGTGAGATCATGCGGCATATTATTGCTCATGAAATTCACCACATTGGTCAATTGTCAGTTTGGGCAAGGGAAATGGGAAGAGATCCAATAAGTGCGAATGTAATTGGAAGAGGTTTAGCACGAAATAAAACGCATCTTGATTAAGCGACTAAAATCAGCTGAAAAAATCCACATTATCGGTCCTGTCGGCAGTGGGAAAACAACGCTTGCTAGAAAATTAGCAAATCAGCTAGAGATCCCAACCTATGAACTTGACAATATTGTTTGGGAGAGGAGAGTAGGGAGAAGCGATAGGCGTCGAGAAGTTGAGGAAAGGGATGCTCTTTTTTCTGATATAGTCAAAAGGAATAAATGGATTATTGAAGGGGTCCACCGCTGGGTAGGCGATGGACTGAGGGAAGCTGATTTCATCATCTTGCTTGATGTACCATATAAAGTACGTTTGGCACAAATTTTAAGTCGTTACAATAAGCAAAAACAAAGGCTAGAAGAGGCGAATTACGTCCCGTCTATGAAGATGCTTCAGGCTATGTTCAAATGGAATGATGATTATGAAATAAGAGAACGGGATCTTATTTTAGCAATGCTTGAACCGTTTAAAGAAAAAGTTTGCACGATCAACTGTCTAGAGGAAATTGGAGTCTAACCGGAAAACCACAACCTTGTAAAGGCTGTGGTTCTTAGTGTGTCATGGGGGTTTTACCGTCACTCTTGAAAAGTGATGTGTTTGGTGAAAGCGAGAAAAGCATCATCTATTTTTAAAAGAGGAGATAGTCAACTACCTTTAAAACAGAAGTCTAGTTTTATTTCTTTTATTGGCAACGCTTGCTTTGTTGCTTGCCCTTCATGAATTTGGTATCATTAGTCTTATTGTCAACAAGTCCGTTTTGGAGGTGCCAAGAATGTCTAGAATTTCACAAGAACAAGTAAAGCATGTGGCTCATCTGGCTCGCTTAGCGATTACAGATGAAGAAGCAGAAAGATTTCGTGGGCAGCTGGAAGAAATTATAACAGCTGCTGAAAAACTGAACGAAGTGGATACAGAAGGTGTTATACCAACAACGCATGTGAGAAATGAGCATAATGTCACTCGCGATGATAAACCTGAAAAAGGTCTTGATGTTAAAGACGTGTTAAAAAATGCACCTGACCATGAAGATGGTCAAGTACGTGTACCATCCGTATTTTAAGATTGAAGTGAAGATAGGGGGACCAGTATGTCATTATTTGATCATTCATTAACAGAGCTACATAACAAACTTGTAGCAAAAGAAATTAACGTATCTGATCTTGTTGATACGTCTTATAAGCGTATTTCTGAAGTGGATTCAAAAATAAAAGCGTTTTTAACCCTGGATGAAGAACGTGCTCGTAGCCTTGCAAAACAATTAGACGAGGTTGACGCTAGTGAGAAAGGCATTTTGTTTGGAATGCCAATTGGGATTAAAGACAACATTGTTACAAAAGGACTACGGACAACGTGTTCAAGTAAAATACTTGAAAATTTTGATCCAATCTATGATGCAACAGTGATGAATAAACTTCGTGCGGCGGAAACAGTAACAATTGGTAAAATTAACATGGATGAGTTTGCGATGGGCTCTTCAAATGAGAATTCTGCTTTCCAAACCACAACAAACCCATGGAACACCGATTATGTTCCAGGCGGATCAAGTGGTGGTTCAGCAGCTGCCGTTGCGGCAGGAGAAGTGCCATTTACGCTTGGGTCTGATACGGGTGGATCGATTCGTCAACCAGCTGCTTACTGTGGTGTTGTTGGATTAAAACCTACATATGGACGTGTATCGCGTTATGGACTAGTAGCTTTTGCTTCTTCACTTGACCAAATTGGACCGATTACGCGTAATGTAGCTGATAATGCGTTTTTATTTGAAGCGATTGCTGGACATTGTCCTTCAGATTCAACGTCAGCGCAATTACCTGTTCCTCCTTATAGTGAAACGTTTACGGGTGATATAAAAGGACTACGCATTGCCGTACCATCTGAGTATTTAGGCGAAGGAGTTAGTGTAGAAGTACGTCAATCCGTGCTTGATGCGCTTGCTGTCTTAGAAAAAGAGGGAGCGGTATGGGATGAAGTGTCACTGCCACATTCGAAGTATGCACTCGCTGCTTATTACGTGATCGCTTCGTCTGAAGCATCATCTAACTTATCACGCTTTGATGGTGTTCGTTATGGCTATCGCTCTGACAACGCAGATAACTTACTTGATTTGTATAAAAACACTCGTTCTGAAGGATTTGGTGACGAAGTTAAACGTCGGATTATGCTTGGAACATTCGCATTAAGCTCTGGTTACTATGATGCCTATTATAAAAAAGCGCAGCAAGTACGTACGTTAATTAAAAAAGATTTTGATGATGTGTTTGCAAACTATGACGTTGTTATTGGACCAACAACACCAACACCTGCCTTTAAAATTGGTGACAATATGTCTGACCCAATGACGATGTATGCAAATGACATTTTAACAATCCCTGTCAATCTTGCGGGTGTTCCTGCATTGTCCTTACCATGTGGATTCCAAGACGGATTGCCGCTTGGCTTACAAATCATCGGTAAGAACTTTGACGAGGCAACGATTTACCGTGTTGCAGACGTATATGAAAAAGCAACGGCCTTCTCTAAAGAGAAGCCAGCATTGTAAAGGGGGGACTTGAAATGAACTTTGAAACAGTCATTGGACTCGAAGTGCACGTTGAACTAAAAACCGAATCAAAAATCTTTTCGCCAAGCCCAAACCACTTTGGTGCTGACCCGAATACGAATACAAGCGTCATTGATCTTGGTTACCCTGGTGTGTTACCAGTTGTAAACAAACGTGCGATTGATTTTGCGATGAAAGCAGCGATGGCACTTAATTGTCAAGTAGCTACTGATACAAAATTTGACCGCAAAAACTATTTCTATCCAGATAATCCCAAAGCTTATCAAATCTCTCAATTTGATAAGCCGATAGGTGAGCATGGTTGGATTGAGATTGAAGTAGGCGGTAAGAAGAAGAAGATAGGGATTACTCGTCTTCATATGGAAGAAGATGCTGGTAAGCTGACGCACTCTGGTGATGGTCATTCACTAGTGGACTACAATCGTCAAGGAACGCCACTCGTGGAGATTGTATCTGAACCTGATATCCGTACACCAGAAGAAGCGTATGCGTACTTGGAGAAGCTTAAAGCGATTATTCAATACACAGGTGTATCTGACTGTAAGATGGAAGAAGGATCACTTCGTTGTGATGCGAATATCTCTTTGCGTCCAATTGGCCAAGAGAAGTTTGGTACAAAAACAGAGTTGAAAAACTTAAACTCATTTAACTTCGTTCGTAAAGGACTTGAATACGAAGAAAAGCGTCAAGAGCAAGTTCTTCTTTCAGGTGGCATCATTGAACAAGAAACGCGTCGCTATGATGAAGCAGGGAATAAAACCATTCTCATGCGTATCAAAGAAGGATCGGATGATTACCGTTACTTTCCGGAGCCAGACCTTGTTAATCTTTACATTGATGACGATTGGAAAGGACGGATCAAAAGTGAAATTCCGGAATTACCAGATGCACGAAAAGAGCGCTATGTAACGGATCTTCATCTACCTGCCTACGACGCGCACGTGCTGACACTCACTAAAGAAATGTCCGATTTCTTCGAAGAGACAATTGAAAAAGGTGTTGACGCGAAGCTTGTTTCAAACTGGTTGATGGGTGAAGTACTCGCTTACTTAAATGCTGAGCAAAAGGAATTACAAGACTCTGCACTAACACCAGATGGACTAGCTGGGATGATTAAACTGATTTCAGGTGGTACGATTTCTTCTAAAATCGCGAAAAAAGTGTTAAAAGAATTAGTAGAAAAAGGCGGAAATCCAGAGCAGATTGTTAAGGATAAAGGGCTTGTTCAAATTTCCGATGAAGGTGAACTTCGTAAAATGGTTGTTGAGGTGCTTGATGCCAACGGACAATCCATTGAAGATTATCGGAATGGAAAAGACCGTGCGATTGGCTTCCTAGTCGGCCAAATTATGAAAGCAACAAAAGGGAAAGCAAACCCGCCGATGGTCAACAAGCTTTTGCTTGAAGAGATCGAAAAACGTTAAGCGGCAAAAGCAAGAGAACGATGGTGTTCTCTTGCTTTTTATTGCCAAGTGTTTATTGATTGTCAAATACGGGAAGAATAAGGAAGATGTTTCCTAGGTTTTACATAGTTTGATGATCATTTATGCACCATTTTGGTACCAGGTTTAGTACAATAGAAATGGTGTAGAAGGTAATAAGGGAAAAGTAGGGATTGCGATGAAACGGGCTAGATTAATTTATAACCCAAGCTCTGGTAGAGAACAGCTGAAGAAAAACCTCAGCTACATATTAAATCGCCTTGAGAATGCAGGCTATGAAGCATCTGCTCACGCGACAACGCCAGAAGAAGGTTGTGCGATACGGGCGGCTCGCCAGGCAGGGGAACGTGGTTTTGACCTTGTAATTGCAGCAGGTGGAGATGGGACAATCTTCGAAGTTGTTAATGGTTTAGCTGATTTAGAAAAGCGTCCAATGCTCGGCATCATTCCAGCTGGGACAACAAATGATTTTGCCCGCGCTCTTGAAATTTCACGGGACATTGAGAAGGCATGTGATGTGCTCTGTGAAGGCCACTACGAGCCGATTGATATTGGGCGAATGAACCAGAAGTATTTTACAAATATTGCTGCGGCAGGAACATTAACAGAACTTACATATGAAGTGCCTGCAAAGCTTAAAACAATGGTCGGACAACTTGCATATTATATTAAAGGAATTGAGAAGCTTCCTCAGGTGAAACCAACTGCTGTTCATATTGAATATGATGGCAAGTTGTTTGAAGGGGAAATCATGATGTTTTTGGTTGCCAACACAAATTCTGTTGGTGGCTTTGAAAAGTTATGCCCAGATGCATCACTTCAAGATGGTATGTTTGACTTTATTGTTGTTAAAAAAACGTCGTTTCCAGAATTCGTTCATTTAGCCTCTCTGGCATTACGTGGCGAACATATTAACCATCCGAAAGTAATGTACGTCAAAGCAAACCGAATTAAAGTGTCATTGTTTGACAATCATAAGATGCAGCTGAACTTAGACGGTGAACGTGGAGGCATTCTCCCTGCGGAGTTTGTGAATATGTATCATCACTTTAATTTGCTAATGCCTAAAGAGCGAAAACGCAAATAGTGAAAGCCTTCCTTAACAGGGAGGCTTTTTGACATGTTGCATGAAGCGAGAGAAAATAGGGTATGGAGAATGTAGGAAAAGGTGTGTGTGAAATGGATCATGAACTAAGAAATGCACGAGTACGCGAACTTCTTGCGATGAACGGATATTTGCTTTTACTATTGCTTTTGTCACTTGTGTTTGTATATGTGCAAGTAGACATGAATGCTCTATTAGTTGTTTTGGCACTTCTTGTTATCGCTTATAATGGATTGCGGCTTATGACTATAAATAAACCTATGTCTGTTTTTAAGTGGAAACGCTTCTTACTCACACACGAACAAATCATGTTTGGTCCAGATGAATGGAAGCGAAGAAGAAAATTCGATGCAATTGTACAAATAGCAATGGCACTTGTAATCGGTTTTTTAAGCCAAACGCAATTTGCTGGAAGCTCGTGGACGTTGGATGAAGACACGCGTATATTTTTAATAGGAATGACGGCCGTGCTTGCTCTATTAATCAATTACAGTACAATCTCCAAGGGGCGTACGATTGATACATGGACCGGAGGGGGGCACCGTGGAATTGAGCTTCATGGGAGAACGCTGCACATGATAATCGGTATTGGAGTAGCATGGTTGGTCGTATTGACATCTCTAACTGGTATGATGTTCTTTTTATAAGAGAGAGTAGACAGGAATACGATGAGGAGCGGCAAGTAGGAATGTTGGAAAAAGTATTCTATTACTTGTCATGTTTATCCTATACCTGTCTTTTACTTTAAGTGTGGATCGCCATTATGTGAAAAAGCCAGTAATTAATTTTGACTATTATCATTTATAATTTGATTTTGAATTATTTATAACGACTGTTGGAGGCTAAAGATGACACGAGAAGAACTTAAGAAAATACGAATAAAGCAATTGTTATGGATAAACGGTGCACTTATTATTTCTTTTATTATTTATGTTTCACTTCTGACCACAAATATAAGTATGGATGCGATTCAATTTGGACTCGGACTTTTCCTCCTATTGACTGGAATAAGTGCTATTGTGATAAAAAGAGAACTGCTTTACTTGCTTCCTTCTATGAAGAAATTGATGGACTATGAGAAAGAGAAATTAGGAGAAGAGTGGAAGCGGAGTCGTTTGACGGGAGGATTTATGCAAATAGGACTAGGCCTATTCTTTATCCTTCTAAATATGCCGCCTTTTTCTAGTGAACCATTTTTGTCATCAAGAACATTCATTCTTTTCATTATTGGTCTGTCTATTTTGGTAACAGTTGTTGTTAACCTTAGTGTAATCGCCGGTTATCGTAAATTGGATCGCAAGACAACAGAAGAGTTAAAAGGATTTACGTTCAAAAACCTAATAATTGGTTTACTGATTGGAATTGCCATTGTCCCTATCGTTATGATTGGCGTTCTGGTGATCAGTTAAGAAAAGGAGGGTTGGGTAATGACGGAAATTGAGTTGCATTCTTTAAGAAGAAAGGATTTTCTATTATCTACTTTAATGGCTGTACCAGCTGTGTTTATCGTATTAGTTATGTTTGCTAGTCCAAACCCTCTTATTCTTGTTTCGTTTCTTTCAATAAGTTTAGTATTATACGGGAGCATGCGACTCTTTACATTGGAAAAGAGATTTACAGTGTTCGCATAGCAGGACAAACTGATTGATTATGAGCAGGGAAAATTAGGGATTGAGTGGAAAAGGAGAGAAAAAAGAAAGCAATTGGACTTATTATTGTTATTGCTTTCATGGCTTACGTCTACATTGCGTCCGATGACCATAACTGAAACCAGTGAAGCTGTTACAAGTTCACCTAACAACTTCACTGGTATTCATAACGTAGGTTTATTGATAAATTCGCGGAACACGATTTGAAATTGCGCAGACAATCTCATAATTAATTGTACCGGTTAAGGTTGCCATTTGATCGATTGGGAACTCGACAAGATCGCCAACATGAACAGCTTGTAAATCAGTCACATCAATCATTGTTTGATCCATACAAACGCGTCCGATAATCGGAGCTTCTTTTCCATCAAGATAAGCAAAACCTAAATTGGATAGTGCCCGTGATAAGCCATCCGCGTACCCAATTGGTAAAGTTGCCACCTTTCGTTCAGAAGGCAAGGTGTGTGTTCTGCCATAGCTAATTGAAGAGCCTCTTGGTAACGTGCGAATTGCCACAACACTAGTATAAAGCGTCATAGCTTGGGTAAGTGGAAGAGGAAACGTAAGAGCAACATCTGGGAGCAAGCCGTATAAACTGATGCCAACCCGGACCATATCAAGGTGTTTGTCCTTATGGTAGAGAGTCCCTGCACTATTACAGCAATGTTTAATGGCAATTGTAATACCCGCATCATCTAATGCATGTGCAAAGCCAAGGAAACGCTCAAATTGTTCATCTGTATAACTTGATTCTAAATTATCTGCTTCAGCAAAATGAGTAAACAATCCTTCAAGTTCGATTGTGGGATGGTTTGCTAAAGGTCTAGCAAGCTCTAGTAATTCTTCAGTTGTTTGGACACCAACACGTCCCATACCTGTATCGGTTTTCAAGTGAACTTTAGCTTGATGGTTGCTTGTAGCCATAAAATCTAGTAAGGCATCACGTACTTCTTGGTTAAAAATGGTGATCGTAATATTGCGGGAGACAGCCTCTTGTAGTGCCTCGGGAGCAGTGTAACCTAATACAAGAATGGGTGCCGTAATCCCAGCATCTCGAAGCTCGATCGCTTCATCAAGAATAGCCACTCCAAGATAAGTTGCGCCTCCAGCGAGCGCAGCTTTGGCTACAGGAAGGGCACCATGTCCATATCCATCTCCTTTTACAACCGCCATAAGCTGAGCACCTTGTGAAAGGGATTCTTTAAAGTGAGTGGCATTGGTTTTTATTGCGTTTAAATCAATTGCAGCAAATGTGTTGCGGTGGCTACTTGTTTTCACAAGTCAACACTCCTTTCAAGTCAAAAAACACAGAGAAAGCCCCTCATCATATCGATGCAGGGGCTTCGTGTTGCTAGCAGTTATTAAGCATGTTTTGTTGATTTTGCAAGGGCTTCTTCAACAGTAACAAGCTCATATCCAAGATCGCGTGCAACAGCGCTGTACGTGACATCGCCATTCGCTACGTTTAGGCCAAGAGCAAGTGCTGGATTTTCAGCAAGTGCTTTTTGTACGCCTTTGTTTGCAATTTGCATCGCGTAAGGGATTGTCACATTTGTCAGTCCAAGCGTTGATGTGCGTGGAACAGCACCAGGCATGTTCGCAACCGCATAGTGTACAACGCCATGCTTCGTATATGTCGGGTTATCGTGTGTTGTGATTTTATCTACTGTTTCAATAATACCACCTTGGTCAATAGCTACGTCAACAACAACTGAACCTGGAGACATGGATTTAATCATTTCTTCTGTTACAAGCTTCGGTGCTTTTGCTCCAGGAATAAGAACAGCGCCGATGACTAGGTCAGAATCTTTAACCGCTTCTGCAATGTTAAGCGGGTTAGACATAAGTGTTTGAATGTCATTACCGAAAAGATCATCAATTTGACGGAGACGATCTGCACTCAAATCGATTAATGTAACATCAGCTCCAAGACCAACTGCGATTTTTGCTGCGTTTGTACCAACAACCCCGCCGCCAATAACGGTCACTTTTCCACGTTTCACACCAGGAACACCAGAAAGAAGAATTCCTTTTCCACCTTTTAGTTTTTCAAGGAATTGAGCACCAATTTGAGAAGCCATACGTCCAGCTACTTCACTCATAGGTGTAAGAAGTGGAAGCGTGCGGTTTACTTCAACGGTTTCGTAAGCAATTGCAATGACGCCACTATCGACGAGTGCTTGAGCAAGTTCTGGTTCTGCAGCAAGGTGCAAGTATGTGAACAAGATTAAGCCTTCACGGAAATAAACATACTCAGAACTTAGTGGCTCTTTTACTTTCATAATCATGTCTGATTTTGCCCAAACGTCTTTTGCTTCAGCAATAATGGTAGCACCAGCTGTAGCATAATCTGTATCTTCAAAGCTTGAGCCTACACCAGCGTTTTGTTCAACTAAAATCGTGTGACCTGCTTTTGTGAGTGCAACAACACCTGCTGGCGTAATTGCAACGCGGTTTTCGTTATTTTTAATTTCTCTAGGGATACCAATAATCATGTCATCGTCCTCCATAAAAAGGGATATGTGCTTCAATACGTTTAGTATAAATCCACAAAAGAACGATTGCATTGTGCTAGATATTTAAAATGGAAGCGTTTGTTTGTGTAAATCAACAAACGGTCTATTTCATGTTGTGAAAGAGCTTCATATCTAAATAAATGCCAATTTTTTGGACAGGGTCTTTTAAATCAACCATTGTAATTTCTTTAATTCGTTTTAGACGATAATTTAATGTGTTTACATGACAATGAAGCAATTTTGCAGCTTCGCTCATATTGTCTTCTTTATCGAGAACAGCTTCAAGCGTCTCTAGCAAGTTCGTTCGATTCTCACGATCATAAGCTTGTAATTTTTGAATGACATGGTTGGCAGCAAGCTTCTTCGTGTCACTTGAACGTTTTAGGATATCAATGTAACGAAAAACACCTAGTTCATGATAAAAAATAGATTCATGTAGTTCTCTTTTAAATAATTGCTTTAAACGAATGACGGTACTGGCTTCTTCAAAGCTAGACTTTACATCATCATATTGTTCTTTCGGATAGCTACAGCCAGATGCGGTCATACAGAGATCAAAACGTTCCTTCAGTTGTCCAGAGAATGTAGCAATAAACTCACGCGCTTCTTGATCAAAATCCACCACAGATTTAGGTGATACTAATAAAATTAATTCATTTTCATCGAGTGTTTGAATGAGAATTTCCATGCGCTGTGCTGTTTTTGCTGCATAGGCAAGCTGCTTATATTGTGCTTGTGTCATCGACTCAAACGAAAACACAATGATGGCAATGGCCTGATCTTTTTTTAATCCCAAGCGCTTTAAATGTCCAGCAACCGTATTGTGGTCTGCGACATCACCTGTCATCATTTGCCAGAGCAATTCTTGGTCGTTCCGTTCTCTTCGTTTTGTTTGTAAATTTAATTGTAAAAGTTGATTTCTTGCTTTAATAGCAGCCAATTTTAAGTCAGCTAAATCTTGCTCAGTCAGAGAGCGACCGACCTCAAGAACCCATATGTAGCCAAGGACTTCTTCATTCTTCCGAATGGAGATAGCAACACGATTGCCAAGACCGATATCAGAAATCGTCGGGATTACTAGTGGGTCATCACTTTTATTGAGCGTGGGGATTACCCCGTCTTTCCAAAAGCGATTGATGACACGTTCGGGCACCCGTCTTCCAATAATAGTCGAGATGCGAGCAGCATCGGTTTCATCTTCGTGAGAACTATAAGCAAGCAAATGGTGATTCGAATCTTCTATTGTAACAGGACAATGGAGACGCTCACTGATGGCGTCCGCGAAGTCGTCGAGTGAATCAAATGGTTGATTGAAAAGGTGGTTCGATTCTTTGTCCATAAATCAAGCTCCTTCTTTAATTTGTTGTAAATCACGAAGCAAGCGTTTTCAGTTTGTGTACATTCACAAATACAAGTCTTGATTGTCGTGATAGAATAACTTACGATTAGATAATATTATCATACAATAGGATGTCCTTAGGGGTGAGCAACATGAGTATTTTAGAAGTACTCGAGAATATCAACGCAGTTTTATGGGGACCACCCAGTTTAATTTTACTTTTTGGGACAGGCTTATTTTTAACCTTTGCCCTCAAAGGCTTACAATTTCGTCGGTTAGGTCACGCGTTTAGACTTGGCTTTGGAAAGGAAGACGAAAAAGATTCCGCTGCTGAAGGAGACATAAGTCATTTTAAAACATTAATGACAACGTTATCAGCGACAATCGGAATTGGAAACATTGCTGGTGTAGCAACGGCCGTTACGCTTGGTGGTCCTGGAGCCATTTTCTGGATGTGGATTGTTGGTTTGCTAGGAATGGCCACGAAGTATGCAGAAGCGCTTCTTGCAGTGAAATACCGTGTAAAAAATGATCGTGGTGAATATTCAAGCGGTCCAATGTATTATATTGAAAAAGGGTTAGGAAAGAAATTTAAATTTCTTGCAATCGCATTCGCATTATTTGGAGCGATAGCGGCACTTGGTATTGGAAACAGCGTACAGTCAAATACAATTGCAGATGTTGCTTTAACTAGTTTTAGTATTCCAAACTGGCTAACAGGACTTCTTCTAATTGTTCTAGTTAGCTTCATAATCTTTGGCGGAATTCAGCGCATTAGCACTGTAGCAAGTTTCTTTGTTCCGATCATGGCGATTTTGTACATGGGTGCAGCGATTTTAATTTTGATACTTAATTATAATTTAATTTTACCTGCGTTTGAACTGATTTTCTATTATGCATTTAACCCAGTTGCTGCTGTTGGCGGTTTTGTTGGTATTGTAGTTGCTGAAGCGATTCGCAATGGTGTTGCTCGAGGAATCTTTTCTAACGAAGCTGGTCTTGGTACAGCTGCATTAATTGCAGGGAGTGCTCGTGGTGATCATCCAGTTAAACAGGCACTTGTTGCAATGACAGGTACGTTTATAGTAACAATTATTGTCTGCACGATGACCGGACTTGTCTTACTAATTACTGGTTTCTGGGATCAAACAGGCGGTTTAATTTCTAACGTACCTCATGACTCAACGCTTGAAGCAGGTGCTTTAACCAGTGCTGCCTTTGGTTCAGTCCTTGGAGTCGTAGGTGAATATATTGTATCTCTTTCTGTTATATTCTTTGGCTTCTCCACAATTGTTGGTTGGTATGTATACGGTGAGAAATGTTTTGAATACTTAATTGGAACAAAAGGAATTACGTCTTACCGTATTATTTATGTACTTGCTTGTGGAATTGGTACTGTGGCAAGCCTTCAAACAGTATGGGCATTTGCCGACATGGCTAATGCACTTATGATGATTCCAAACTTAATTGCCTTGCTGTTGCTTTGGAAAGTTGTCGTTTCTGAAACGAACGATTACTTTACAAATTTCTATAAGCATGGAAAAGGATAACAAAACAAAGCAAGAGGTCATAGTCAGCTATGGCCTCTTATTCATGTTATAAAGGTCAAAATTCAACGAGAAATGGTTGATTCGTATTGTTTAAACAATCCTCGATTCGTTGGCTAAAATTATTCCACGTAACCATTTCAAGTGCTTTCGCAAGTGGAAAAAATCCAACTTCTAGACTTTCTTCTGATGGAGTAGGTTCACCGCCAATTGGTTTAGCTAAAAAGAGGATGTTGCAAATCGAATGGTTGATGTTCTGATAAACACCACAAAATTTGATGATTTCAACATCAATTCCTGTTTCTTCTTTTGTTTCACGTATCGCTGCAGCTTGTATCGATTCACTAATCTCTACTTGACCGCCAGGCATTTCCCATCCTCTCCGTGGACCTTTGATTAATAAAAGCTCTTCGTTTGAATTGACAACAATGGTTGCTGCCGAAACAAAGTGTTTTGGTGGGACCATTCAGATACCTCCCAAGTCTTTACTATGACACTACCGTGATCAGCTAGCCACCGCAAGCTATTCTTTAGGAGAATCGTTTTTTATTTTATAGTTGAAAATGATTATCACTATCATTTAAACTAATGAGGAGAACGGAAAGGAGAGAATTTCCAATGCGAGTGTGTATTGTCTTTGCCAGCATGTCAGGAAATACAGAAGATATTGCTGTAATCATAAAAAAAGAACTTTTAAAAGGTGGAGTAAATGTAGACGTTGAAGAAATGGATGGCTATTCAGCGAGTGACTTAGAAGATTATGACGGGGTGCTTATAGGTAGCTATACGTGGGGGGACGGAGATTTACCTTATGAAGCAGAGGATTTTGAAGAAGAATTGACGGAAATCGATTTATCAGGTATACCAGCAGCTGCTTTTGGTTCTGGAGATCGTGTGTATCCTTCTTATTGTGAGGCGGTACATATTTTTGAAAAAACACTTCGAGAATGCGGAGCAACCATTGTAAGTGAATGTCTAGAAATCGAATTTGATCCAAATACAGATGCGGAAATTGAGGCATGCCGAATATTCGCTCAGACCTATCTTCATGCATTAAAACAGCGCATTGCTGTTTAAGCCTTTGTTAGGCACGTCCTTCATGGTACAATGGGAAAAGTGAAATCCGCCAAAAAAGGACGTAAAGAAACCATGAAAAAACAAGCACCGCCTGTTCAGAAAAACGACAAACTGACAGTCACAATAGACGATTTAACACATGATGGCTCTGGCGTGGCAAAAGTAGATGGCTATGCCTTGTTTGTCCCAAACGCTCTGCCTGGTGAAACAACAGAAGTGAAAGTGATTAAAACAAAAAAAGGATACGGGTTTGCGCGCTTACTGAACGTTGAAAAAACAAGCGAACACCGCGTTGAACCTCCATGTCCAATTTTTTATAAATGTGGAGGCTGCCAAATCCAACATATGGACTACGAGGCGCAGCTTACATCAAAACAAAAGCAAGTCAAAGACGTGATGGAACGTGTTGCCAAACTGCCTAATGTACCCGTTCATCCTGTTTTAGGAATGGAAGACCCTTGGCGTTACCGCAATAAGTCACAAGTTCCAGTTGCGTTTCAACATGGTGAGCTAGTCGCCGGCTTTTACGCAAAGCGGAGCCACAGCATTGTCGATATGGATGAATGCATCATTCAACATAAAGAAAACGACATTGTGGTGCAAACCGTTAAACGACTTGCCAAAGAGCTGCACATTTCAGCTTATGATGAAGAAAAACATAACGGAGTGCTCCGTCACATCGTTGCTCGGTATGGCAAAACAACGGACCAGGTCATGGTCGTACTCGTGACAAAAGGCAAAAAACTGCCACATCAAGAAGAGCTTATTGCCGGGATCAAAGAGCATGTTCCAGGTGTGGTCTCCATTGTACAAAACGTAAATAGTGAGCGCACAAACGTGATCTTTGGAAAACACACTGAAGTCCTTTGGGGCGAAACGTATTTATACGATGAAATTAATGGCATTCGCTTTGCTATCTCGGCCCGCTCGTTTTACCAAGTAAACCCTGATCAGACGAATCGTCTTTATAGCAAAGCGCTTGAATATGCAGACTTAAATGGAAGTGAAACGGTCATCGATGCCTATTGCGGTATAGGTACAATCTCGCTTTTCCTTGCACAAAAAGCGCGCCATGTGTATGGGGTAGAAATTGTTCCAGAAGCGATTACTGACGCAAAACGAAATGCGAAACTCAATCACATCGATAACGCGACTTTTGCTGTTGGCGAAGCTGAAAAAGTCATTCCGTGGTGGCATGCTCAAGGAATACATGCAGATGTTATTGTCGTTGACCCACCACGAAAAGGTTGCGAGGAATCCTTGCTTACAACGATGCTTGATATGAAGCCAAAACGAATTGTCTACGTATCGTGTAACCCGGGGACGCTTGCCCGTGATTTACGCATTCTTGAAGATGGTGGTTATGAGACGCAGGAAGTCACACCGGTAGACATGTTTCCGCAGACGACACATGTGGAGTGTGTGGCGTTGTTAACCTTGGTGTTGTCTAACTAAAATAAACACCTGACAATAAGAATAAACATTTGCTATTTCGACCCTGATTTCGTAAAAATAAACATTTGCGATTTCGGGGTCTTTTCATGTCTAATCCCTTGCCCTGCCTATCCTTTCTCGATTTTATTCTTTCTTCCATTCTCGCAAGACTTTATTCCAAATACGGAAAAAATGGTGAAAAAACAGGTGAAATAGAGGCCAAAAACGTCCATTTTCAAACCAAAAAACGTCCAAAATGGGGGTTCCGTAGCAAAACTTTATTTTAACTCGAACGGTGGAATGCGGGTTGGAGGGGCGTGATTTAGGAAGAGTTTATTTTGGTTGTACATAGTAGAGAAACGAATTAAGTTAGGTTTGTAATATTTCATCCAAGGTTTGGGAATTGAGAGAAGAAAGGGGATTTAGTCAAATTTAATATTGATTAGGAAATGGATATTCTAAAGTGTTCATTATCCATTCAAAGAGAAATCAAAAGTATGTAATAATATTTATGAGGGCTAATCCATTGGGTGGGCTGTTTTTTTGTTCAATATCCTAAATGTGACTTGCCAGGCAACCTTTTAAACCCTTTTTGCAGATAAGATAAAGATATAGAGTTAAACGAAGGCCTGAACAAATTAAGTTCTTAATATTGTGCTAATTAAAAGGAAAAATGGAAACAAGGACTTATAATTAAAATGGTATTTAATAGAATACAAAGATAGAAAAAACTGGTTTGAGTTAATTACTTAGAAACTAAAAAGGAGAGTATATGAAGTGGAAAAGGAAACAATGAATTATGCTGTTAGAGACAACAAAATAGTGAGAGTTAAACCTGTAAAATTGAGCAAGAGAGGAACTTCCGTTTGGTGTCATTTAGAATCTGGTGGAAAGGCAAAATTAGTTTCAATGAAGAACTTATTTAACACTGAGTTAGAGGCTAAAAAAGAATTAAAAATTAGAAAAAATAAAGAAGAGAGGAAACAAAAAGCTATTGGGCGAGAAAGAAAGAAGAAAGAAGAAAGAAGAAAGAAGAAATTTGGGAACGGATCTATCAAAAATATGGTGTTGAAATTCACGCATTAGAGCTTTACTGGACTTCTATAGAAGAGCTAGAACGTTATGAACGAACCCTTGAAAAGGAATTTAAGAAAGAGATTTAGATATCTTGTTTTAAAAGTGGAGATAAGCTATGACATTTAAAAATCAACTTGTCTCATAAATACTTGTTTCTTTCTGACGCTAACTTTGTTCTTCGCTGATGGAACTAAGTTGGTATAGCAGAGAGAAGGATAAATAGAGATAAGAACGGTTGAAGCATTATCTACTCTTGTGGTTTTTCAATCCTCCTCCAATCGGTTTTTTTTCAATCTCAACTCAATACAATACAATTCGAGCTGGTCCCATTTGTGATCCAGTTCTTTTCTTTTGCTCAAGTTCCAATTCCGAAAGTTTGCCGGTGCTTTTCCCGGTGACTCTTCGATTTTATTATTTCCAAATTTGGAAAAATCCTATCCTATCTCCAATATCTTGACTCTTATAGTAATTTGCTATAATTTAGTATTAAGATTGCTCGTAAAGAGCTAGCCTATATTCTTTTGATCGCTCGTCAAGAGCAAGCAAGTGGCTGGATACTTTCTTATAAGTGTCTGGTCTTTTATTTTTTTGTAGGTCTATGAAGAAAACCATATTGTTTCCTAATTTCTATCATTATTTCGCTACAATTTTCTTGAAAGGTATCAGATGGTTTTTCAATCATCATTCCCTCAATTCCTTGTTGTTAGTGTCTTTATGTGTCGACCAATCCTATTCAATTTGTTCCCTAACGGTAATGCCATCCAAAAATTACTATTGTCCCAACCCTTTATACTTACTCTTAATTTAATTTTGGAAAAACTTAACATCATGTTTGCAACTTGTTGCCCCAATTATTTGATTGAAACTTCCTCATAGCTTGATTTATTGGAGTCGTGAAAGGCATTTTCAGCAATCTTTAGAAATTCTTTAACAGCCGGAGATGCTTCAGAAATTGAAGAGCAAGTTAATGAAACTTCACGGTAATTTAATAAAATCAGATTTTCAATTTTGATATTTTGCTGGGTTTTTAAAAGTAATTCCGGTCCGATTGTGATACCAAGTCCTTCTTGTACCATATTAGCAATGGTATTGCAATCATGTACTTCAAAACGGATAAACGGTTTAATTTGTGCTTGTTTAAATAACTCCTCTACATGTGATTGGTACATTCCTGTTGGCATGATGAAAGGTTCTTTCTCGATATCGTGCATATCTATTGTATCTTTATGAAGGAATTTGTGCTCGGCATGAAAGGATACAACCATTCTATCCTTTATGAGAGGAACTGTATCAAATTCAGTATTTGATTCCACTTCTACAACAAACCCAATGTCAATAATTCCAGATAGCAACCATTCTGTTATCTCTTCATATGTACCTTCATAAAATGTAAATTTAATATTAGGGTGTTTTTCTTGGAATTTCACAAGCAATTTTGGTAATAAACAGGAAGAGGCACTGGCAAAGGTACCTATACGAATTGTCCCTGTCTCTATGTTTGTTGATAACGAAATTTCTTGGTTAATAGTTTCCATTCTATTCAATACTTCTTTTATATGCGGGATAGTTTTTTGTCCTATTTCAGTAAGTGATATCCCTTTTTTACGGTCACAGATTAATAATGAAACTCCCCATTCCGTTTCTAAACTAGAAATAGCATGGCTTACTGCTGATTGTGTCATATTTAATCTTTTAGCAGCTTTGTGGGCGGCGTGGAGAATGCGTGCATTATATAATTTGAAATTTTGGAGTTCCTAACTCCTCTATTCCCGCATGCCTTCATGTAGCCTTAATTATCAAAACTCATTCCATCATCCGTTATTGTTCTGAAAAAGTGGTTTGGAATCCTGTGAATAAGCGAGCATTTACGAGTAAACTGAATCTATATGAGGGAGTTTAAGAAGGAATTTCATTAGATAAGGTAAATAACTATATTGAAGTGGGCAAATATAGGAGTTTTTTTCTTCTTTTCAATAATTATTTACCCTTACCGATACTAACAATTTAATATATTTCTTTAGGCTACGAAAAGCCCACAGAATATGTTTCAACCGTTCAGAAATGGACGGTTATTTTTATACTCAAAATGATTACTAGGTATGATTTATGTTTTCTGTATAAAAATTTTTTAAAAAATAATTGTTGAAAAGAATTTCTTATCGATTTAACCTTTGGGTAAGGAGATAATCATATGATCTAAGAAAAGACGATTGAGTTAAAAAGACAATAAATGATAAAGGGGAAAATTATATGAATCAAGAAAAAGTGATAGAGTTAGAACAGAAAATAAACAAAAATTATAGCAATATTGCAGGCATGGTTGTACTAAAAGATGGTAAAACACTTTATGAAAATTATTTTAATGAATGCACTTCTTCTAGCCGAATCCATGTTTATTCAGTATCAAAAAGTATTATTTCCATATTGTTTGGGATTGCCTTAGACAAGGGGTACATCAAAAGTATCAATCAGAAAGTATTGGATTTTTTTCCAGATTACACGATAAAAAGAGGAGAGAGAACTATACAAAATATTACAATTAAGGATATGCTGACAATGGTAGCTCCGTATAAATATAAAATTGCACCATACACTTACATTAAGTATTTTATGAGTGATGACTGGGTAAAATTTACGCTTGATTTATTGGGAGGTAAAGGGAAAATAGGGAAATTTAGGTATACTCCCCTCGTAGGACCAGATATTTTGTCAGGCATTCTTGTAAAAGTAACAGGAAAATCTGTGTTTGATTTCGCAATAGAAAATGTATTCTTGCCATTGGGAATTACTCTTGAGAGTAATGTGATTTTTCATAGTGTAAAGGAACAACGCGAATTCAATAAATCTAAAAGTATCAGTGGCTGGGTTGCTGATCCAAATGGAGTAAATACAGCAGGATGGGGTCTTACTCTCTCTCCTATGGATATGGCGAAAATAGGTCAATTATACTTAGATGGCGGAATTTGGAATGGAAAACAAATCGTGTCGTCTCAATGGATAGACGAGAGTACAAAGGAACATAGTCGATGGGAAGAACTTAATCTATCATATGGATATTTATGGTGGATTATTGATGATAAAGAACAAGCCTATGCAGCTATGGGAGATGGAGGTAATGTGATTTATTTTAATAAAAAGAAAAATATGGTCGTTTCTATTACTTCTCTTTTTAAGCCAAATGCCAAGGATAGAATAGAATTTATTAAGGAGTATATCGAATCTATATTTTAAAAATTTAGACTATTAAATCAATAAATCATTCTGGATTGATGTTGATGCCCTGTAAAAAGTCTAAGGGGTATGAATTAGGTTCGGATTTTTATTTTGCATTGAAATTTAGCAAGATTTGTTTACAATTGTCAAAATTGTATAATCATGGAAATAGTTTAAAACGACGGTTTGTTAGGGATGCGTATTTCAGTATGTAGGGTAGCATTATAGGATTGGGGTGGAAATAATGGATAAGCTAATAGAATTTGAGAGTTTAGCAGCAAAAAAGGAATTAGAGGGAGATGGTGAGTTTTATTTAACTTTCTTAGAAAACACCTTAAATAAAGAAGATAATAAGAATATTGCTATTACTGGTGGTTATGGAGCAGGTAAAACTACTATTATCAATTCATATTTTGATAAATATAAAGTAATGGCAAACAAAATGATAAAAGTATCAATAGCCACTTTCCAAACTGAACAAGACAATTCGGACCTCTCTCGATCAGATGAGAACGTTTTGGAACAACAAATATTACAACAAATGGTCTATCAAGTAAACCCGAACCGAATTTTAAATTCTAGATTTATTAAAATTAGCGATTTATCATTTTGGTATCTATTTTCCTTCTTGCTATTTTAGAGGAAGAGAAAGAAACCGTTAAACAAAGAGATGCGATTCAGCAAGACTTAATCGATGATACGGGTCATTCAATGGTGAATAACATCGATGTCTTACAAAAATTATTTAATTCTATGAAGCAATTTGATTCATCAGACGTGTTTCTCAACAATGAACATTATACTGAAAAAGAAAGAGAAAGGCTTTCAGAAACGTTGTTTATAGAAGAAGGTTGGCGCAATATTTTGCCCACTGATTTAACGATGATCTTTGCTGCTCATTTTGAAAGTATTCTTAAGCTACTTATTTTTCTGTTGTCTTTATTGATCCCTTCTGTTTTTGTTAGAGATCGCTTATTAGGATTACAAAAAATTCAATGGAGTAGTCGTCATGGACGGAAAATTCTGTGGACACAATTTGCTAGTGGCATGACTGCCAGCTTTCTGTTGATTACTTGTGGCGTAGGATTTTTTGGAAGTTTATTGTATTTCACTGATTTCACCCACTATTTCTCGAATGGGTTAAATTCTTTTTTTATCGGTAGCGAGGAACCGTTACTGCTTTCTTTTTATCAATGGACATTTGGTCAGTGGTTAGTGAGAGTTGTAGTGCTCGTTTATTTGATTGGGATGGCTTATAGCGGAATTGTCTTATTTCTGTCTCAGACGAGTAAACATTATTTGTCATTACTAATGAAAATCATTCCAGTTGGCTTTGTTTTTATTTTCATTGCTAATCGAGTGCTTAAAGATGCGTTTTATCTAAAGAATGAATTGTATCAATGGATAAGAATTCCGATGATTGAATTATATGCAGGGATTTTTTTGTTTGTTATTTGTATCAGTTTACCGATCATTTATTGTATTCGTCGTCAAAATAAAGATTTATTGAATTGATTTATCTAATGAGAAAGATAGTAGACTTAGCCTCTCTTTTCATCGTTTCCGTTTTATGGAATAGGGTAATTAGCATGGGGGGATCTCATGAAGAGAACAAAATTAACAATCATTATATTGAGTTTTGTCTTTTTTCGCATCTGTAAGTAATCTCATCTTTTCTTTAAGGCGTGGGGAGTCTAACGCTATTTATTGGATCATTACAGATTCTTTCTGGCAGGATTATTTACATTGACAATTATTTTTGCTGATAAGCGTAATGACAATAGAATTCTTCTGGTGATAATGGGTTTACTCCCGATTTTATTTATTGTGAGTGGAGTCCTAGGTATAACAAGACTTTGAGTCGCCGTAAAAACGGTGTCTTTTTTAAATTCCGAGCCTCTCACGGCTTAGTAGATTGAACCTGAAAAAGATCATACGGTACAGTAAAACTCTAGAGCAAACGAAGGTACATTGCGCGTGAGGTGTAAAATAAGTGCCGATATATATCGGCACTCCTTTGTAAAAGAAATAGAATGAATGTGTGTAGTGATAATAGTATGTATTTTTAATTACCTTTATATATTTATCTTTTATTCTCTTTTGATATTTCAGCAATTTTTTCTTGTAATAGTGTTTGGTAAAACTGGAGTCCTAAAATACCTCCTAATGTTAGTATGATTGCTAATTCAGGATAGTTAATATATACAATGAATGTGAATCCTATTCCAACAAACATTGGTACTAAAAGAGGCATAGATATTCTCCTTTGTTGGGTATTTAACATTAGGTCATAATAATATTTCTGTGAAAAAATTAAAAGTCTTTATAGTTAAAACGATCATATAGGCCTATATATTAAATAATACAAGAGAGAGCAGGTCAGAAGATCAAGTGTTTATTTTATAGGTGAGGGCTGGATCTTTCATGATGATGCCCTCCGTCCGACTATTATAAAGTATGGCACAATTGTTGCATTAGAGAAAGGACTCAGTGTGTAGTTTAATGGCCATCGAATTCTAGCTCTGTAAGTCCTTGCTATTTCAATAGTTTTTGCTGGGAGACTCATTTCGTGATTATGATGTATAGCTGCATTAAATATAGTGTGTATGGGTATATACGTTCGTTTATCGACCGAAAAAAAGAGCCAATTAAGGCTCTTATTTTACATTAACTTCGAAATCAACTTCTTCTCCAACGTCTTCCCAATCTTCTATAGTGTTCGGAGCACTAATCATAATACGAATACTCTCAACTTCTTCTAGATCTGAATCTGTGAGGAAGTAGTAGATTGAGCCACTTTTATTAACTTGACCTAAAAATTCTCCATCAATATGGTCGGAAAACCACATGTCACTTTCAAGCTGTTCACCTGTATTTGTGGTAATCGTTGCTTGGCTAGCGTAGAAGTTAATGTCATCATCTGATGTGTTGCTAACTTCCATATCTATTTGAATAATACCAGTTGGTTCAAACCCTACAAACTCGATAAGGTCCTCAGACAGTTTAACGTCCTGAACATTTAATTGTGGAATATCTAATGTCATTGGTCCAGTTTCGACTGTTTCTATTTGATCTTGTCGAGCAATAAGAGTGAAAAGACCTCCTTCAGTTTCGACTGATTCTCCGACCTGTGTTTCCCAGTCACTATCTGTTTCTTCTTCTTGTTCTTCATTAGTGTTATTTTCGTTAGACGCGGTTTCTTCAGTTTGTGGATCGTTCGATTCATTCACTGATGCGTCAGTATCTGCTCCTTCTCCACACGCTGTAAGAGTAATAACGCTAACAAGCCCGAGTGATAGCAATAGGTGATTTTTTTTCAAAACTTAAGACCCCTTTTATGTAAGATAATATTAGTATAAATGAATTGGGTCATAAGGTGTGTGTTCGACAAAAATAGACAATAAATTTTTTATTAGTACAAAGAAAAATGTTTTAGGGTTAGTGGAACTAAGTCTTATGACATGGTGGTGGGTTTTCAATCCTTGATTGTGAAATTCACGAAAAGCATAGGGTGCACTGGAATTAACAGAGTGACAGGAGGAGAACCGTGATAAGGGGAGTAGGCAGAAAACCTAAACCCCTTAGGTCTTAGCCTTTATCTGAAACAGCACTTTTCTTGTCACTAGAGGAATAGTAACAAACGTAATAAACAACTGTGGATATAATTACAATTCCGATGATCGAATATACATTAAAGCTTGAGGTAATCGCTAGAAAAACAGCAACTATCAACGCTGCTACAAAAGCATTACGAGCGCACTTATTACCGCCAAACATGTTAAACCCTCCTAAAGGTTTTTGTAGATCTATACCTCTTGGAATTCAGTTTAAAACGTTGATTTTTGAAGGGATTTAATAGAAAGAAAATGAGTGTTTTTAAATGGTAGGAAGGAGAGCGCTTCTCTCATTTTATCTAGTTCATATGAACATACTGTAAAAGGATTGTGTTAAAACGATCAGCTGTACGCTCGTTTTCAAATTCAACGAATACTGAAAGGCTAATGTATTCATAGCCTACCGTGTGGCTGTTGGTTTTAAACCCAATATCCTTTAATTTTTCTCGAATGATCGTGCATTTTAATTCCAATTCAGGCCTATTTATAGCAATTGAATAGATATGATGATCAGTCACAACAACTAAATAGTCTTTTTTAGATATACGGCCAGGCTCGATGAAGTGTATTTTCTCATTCCGTGTCAAATGTTTCACAGTGTCTGATTGCATCAGGCGTTCTGAATCGTAGTACATATGCATCACCTCGAAACTATAATACTACAAAATTCGACAAAGTAAATAAAAATAAAGGAGCTAAGAGGTAAATAAGGAGGTATTCGCGGTCGGCATACACGGTGCCATGGAAAGCAGCGTGTATGCCAAAATCAATGATAAGTGTAAAGCATCGACTATTTCTTATCAGTAGTTAAGCTTGTCCATTCTTTTCTTGTACAACTTTCCATTGATCGTTTATTTCTGCTTGGAGTTGATTTAACTTTGTTGCAATTAAATGTGCTTCTTTTAAATCTTGAAAGAGCATCTCCCTTTGAGTATGTGGATCTTGATACACATTTGTTTCGTTTTCGCATTCACGAATAACTTTATACATTGGGTAGTACTCCTTTTTGAATTGATAATCGCATATGTTGATTAAAGTGACAATACTTGTCTGTAAAAACAGGAGTTAGTTACCAGTATTTAGGCGTATGATTATGGGCAATTCAGACCTTTGACTTACGAAAGAGAGGGATTTAAAGGGAAATAAATGAGTAGCTAAAATATAGGTATGCAAAAGTAGGGAGGAAACGATCTTCTTTTTAAACTCTTTATGAATAAAATATGAACAAAAATGAGAAAAGTGATAAAATATGCATGATTTATAAAATGATCTTGTAAATAATTTAAAAATTACATAAAATAAGAAGAAAGAGCTATTCTTTAGGAGGAACTATGAGCCCCGATATCGAACTTGTGCGGCAGTTAAAGCAGGAATTCGAACAGAAGTTAGCAAGAAAATTAGATCCTTCTGAAATTCTTTTGTTAGTTTCTATTGCCAGTAAAGCGTATGTTCCTACGGAGAATCTCTTGCTACAAGATAAGAATGAAATTAGTTTGTAACTTTTTGTTACATGCACAGAAATGATGCAACAGAGTACAGAGGATGTATGAATTGCTGGTTTGTTGTCTTAAGTGGCTTGATTCGTTTTTTTTAGTTCAAATAAAAAAGCTTACTGTGTAGTAAGCAGGATTAATGATTATTTGTATAGTTAGAGACAACGGTTTGCAACAATTCAATCTGTTCGTCGAGAAATTGTTTTTGATCAATTTGTATACTCAAAATGGTTTTTTCTGTTTTTAGTCGTTTGAGCTCTCGTTTGAACAAATATAACTCTTCTAGCGTTAACATAGTAAGCCCTCGTTTCTATTTGTTCAATGAAGCATGTACCCGGAAATGATGCAGTCTAAACATAAAAAGAGAAAGCTCAGAAATCCGTTGGGTTATGGCATGCTAGAAAGGATGAATCTTTACGATTAAAAATAATAGTCGTTCCTCGTATCGCAAACCGCTTATCATGAGGGAATATGAGTAGAACAACTTGATGCAATCTTCGCTCTTTAATAAACTTTACTTAACAACATGATGATCAACGAGAATTATTGGTTCGTCTTTATACGATAAACGCCTATCCCACAAATAAATCGATGTAGCGGTTTATTTGTGGGTTTTTTGTTTCTTGTTATTCAAGACAGGAGTGGTTTGATGACGAAGATTAGACGGATGAAACGGATTTTTGCCAATGATGGAAAGTCTATTACACTGGCCCTTGATGGCTATCATTTCTCTTCAAAAACAGAGGAGATTGATAAGACCATTTCGTTAATGCCGGCGTTAATGAAAAGTGGGTTAGATGCTGTACTCGTTACATATGGTATGGCAAAAGCTTATGCTGATGCTTTTGGGCGATTAGGGATGCTTATTCGTGCGGATGCTTCAACTGAAATTTTTGACCCAAGTGTACCGAGGACAATGGCATCTATAACTGTGGAAGACGCGGTTCGACTTGGCGCGGACGGGATCATATCAATGACATTCCCTGGTGCAGATAATGAGGCAGAGTCCCACAGAATTGCTTCTGTTTTAGCGAAAGATGCTGATCAATGGAATATGCCTTTTATGTGTGAGACGTTGCCTTTTGGCTATGCGGTTACAAATGAAGCATCAAATGACCCGAATGTCATTGCTGTAGCAGCTCGGATCGGGACTGAGTTTGGCGCGGATATAATAAAGACACGTTTTTCAGGTAGGGCGGAAGATAGAGCAATTGTGAATGCAGCAAATTGTCCGGTCTTAGCATTAGGTGGTCCAAAAACCAAAAAAATTGAGGATTATTTCACGTATGTAAAGCATTGCATCGATATGGGCGCAAAAGGAGTGGCTGCCGGGAGAAATATCATTCAAAGTGAGAACCCAGTTGGAGTAGTCGCTGCATTAAACGTTTTAATTCACCAAGAGGGCTCAGTGGAAGAAGCGTATCAAGCTTACCGCGTATCCTTTTAATTTGTAAGCGTTTCAATAGAGTTGACCTTATTTAATAAGGAGGGAATCGCTTGTGGAAAACTATGTTCTTGGAATTGATAATGGAGGGACGATTACAAAGGCTGCTCTATATACGTTAAAAGGGAAAGAGGTGGGTAGCTCTTCAAGAAAAACAAAAATGATTATGCCGCAGCCGTACCATACCGAGCGAGACATGGATGAATTATGGCAGGCGAATGTAGCCGTCATTCGAGGCGTGTTGCAATCCACACAAATTAAAGCTGATCAAATCATTGGGATGTCTATCACGGGGCATGGGAACGGCCTATATTTAACAAATAAGCAAGGAGAACCGGTTTATAACGGTATTATTTCCACAGATAATCGAGCAAAGGTTTATGTTGATAAATGGTCTCAAGATCCTCGTTTTGAGAGAGAGGTTTTGCCAAAAACGATGCAATCGGTTTGGGCGGGGCAGCCGGTTGCTTTACTCGCATGGCTAAAAGAACATAAGCCGGAAGTAGTGATGGAAACAGATTATCTTTTTATGGTTAAAGATTTTGTGCGCTTTAAGCTGACGGGTGAAGCGTTTGTGGAAGTAACAGATTTATCTGGTACGAATTTATTGAATGTTCGAGATCGATGTTATGATAAGGAATTGCTTCGTTTTTTTAACTTAGAAGACATAATGCCGAAATTGCCGCCTTTAAAGGAATCAACGGATCGATGTGGATACGTAACAAAAGAGGCAGCAGAAGCAACAGGATTACGAGAAGGAACGCCAATCGCAGGAGGAATCTTTGATATTGCGGCGTCTGCAATTGCTTCTGGACTCGTAGAAGAAGAAAAGCTCTGTATTGTGGCAGGAACATGGAGCATCAATGAATATATTTCAAAGAAGCCTGTTATTAATAAAGAGTTGTTTATGACCTCAATTTATTGTTTACCAGACTATTGGTTAACAACAGAAGCAAGCCCAACATCCGCTAGTAACCTGGAATGGTTTATCGATCACTTCATGGATGATGAAAAAAGAAATGCTTTTGAACAGAACAAATCTGTATACGATATTTGTAATCGTTTGGTGGAATCGACAACTCCTGATGAAAGCAATTTGTTGTTTTTTCCTTTTCTATTTGGAACGAATACGGTACCAGACGCGAAGGCGTGCTTTATTGGAATGAATAGTTGGCATAAAAAGGAACATTTTTTACGTGCTATTTATGAAGGTGTTGTGTTTGGGCATATGTACCATATTGAACGATTACTGAAGTTTAGAGAGAAGCCAGAGATGGCAAGAATTGCTGGTGGTGTAACAAAGTCCGATGTATGGGTGCAACTGTTTGCTGATTGTTTGCAATTGCCACTTGAAGTGGTTGAAGTGAAAGAGCATGGCACTCTAGGTACAGCCATGTGTGCGGCAGTAATGGAAGGTTACTATGAATCAATGAAAGCGGCTGCGGAAGCGATGGTTCGAGTGGATCGGAGAATTACACCAAATCGAGAGCAGGCTCATGTTTATGCTAGAAAGTATAGCCTCTATAAAGAGACATTAATAAAGATGGAGTTGGTTTGGAAGGTGGGCGTATAGACGATGAATTTAGGAATTAAGGGGAAAACGGCGATTGTTACCGGGGGTTCAAGAGGCGTAGGGAAGGCTATTTCGTATGCATTAGCTGAAGCAGGAGTGGATATTGCACTTACCTATCAAGGGAACAAAGATCAAGCAGAAGACGTTGTGAAGGAGATATGTCATTTTGGTGGCAAAGCGATCGCGATTCAAGTTGATTTGGCTAATACAAACGAAGCCAATCAGCTTGTTGATCGTGTTGTCCAACAATTTGGCAAGGTAGATATTCTGGTTAATAACGCTGGAGTTTGGCCAAAAAGTTACGTAAAGGAAATGAGTTTAACAGAATGGGAGAAAACGTTAAATGTGAATTTGACAAGTGTTTTTTTAACTTCTCGAGATTTTGTAAATCATTGCCTTGAACGAGAAAAGCGCGGAAAAATCGTAAATATTACTTCTCAAGCTGCTTTCCATGGATCAACAACAGGTCATGCCCATTATGCAGCAAGTAAATCAGGGCTTATTGGGTTTGCGATTTCTCTTGCGCGTGAGCACGCGAAGGATGGAATTAATGTAAATAATCTTGCCCTTGGCATTGTCGAAACCGATATGGTCAAAGAAGCATTAGAGAAAAATCAAGCATACTATGTTGATCGCATTCCCTTAGGTCGTGTTGCCAAGCCAAAAGAAATCGCTGAAATCGCATGCTTTCTTGTATCCGAAAAAGCAAATTACATAACTGGTGCAACGTTGGATGCGACTGGTGGAATGCTAATGCGCTAATAAACGAGAGGAGCAATGAGTGGATATGAAATGTTTGGCAATTGCTGATTTGTTTATTCCAAAAAAAATGATGGAACAAGGTCTCTCGAAGTTGGTTGACGCAGGAATTGATGTGACTGTAAAAGAATGGAGACATGATCGTTTAGAAGAGTTGCAAAAAGTGAATCTGGAAATTGAGCAAGGTGGCAGTGAAGTAGTGGAGATGCCACACATGTTATTTGAAGATATTGATCAATATGAACTAATCATTACGCAATTCGCGCCGATACAAGAAAAAGTCATTGTGTCAGCGAGAAACCTTAAATTAATTGGTGTTCTTCGGGGTGGGATGGAGAATATTAATCAAGCGAAAGCTGCAGAAAAAGGAATAGCAATACTAAACACGCCAGGAAGAAATGCGCGTAGTGTAGCTGAATTTACAGTAGGTATGATTCTTGCAGAAATCCGAAACATTGCTCGTTCTCATGCTGCATTAAAAGAAGGGAAGTGGCGTAAGGACTTTTCAAATACAGCGTTTATACCAGAATTAGAAGGTCGAACTGTTGGAATCGTCGGATTTGGCCATATCGGTCAGCTAGTTGCCAAGTTATTAAGTGGATTTGAGGCACGTATTCTATTTTATGACCCCTATTTTAAAGGCGAGACGCATTTTAAACAGGTTGAGTTAAACGAGTTATTGCAGCAGTCCGATATTGTCTCTTTGCATGGTCGATTAACAGAGGAAACCACCAATATGATTGCTTATGAGCAATTAAAGATGATGAAGGAATCAGCGATTCTCGTGAATACGGCCAGGTCTGGTTTAATCCAAGAAGAAGATTTCCTTTTAGCGATGCAGAATAAGCTCATTGCTGGAGCTGCGATTGACACATTTGATCATGAGCCTTTAAGAAAGGATAGTCCATTTTTGACCCTTGATAATGTAACGATCACGGCCCATTTGGCAGGAAGTACAAGTGATGCGTTTCGAAACACGCCAAAGAAATTAGCGGAACGGGTGCTTAAATGGATGAATACACAAGCATAAAAAACGGAAGCCTGCACAAGTAGCAGGCTTTCATTTTTTATGAGTTTAAATCTTTTAGGCCTGGGCTATGTTCATTTGGAATTTCAGGCAAGACAGGAACTGGAAAACCGGTAGGAGGGGGCGTTACTGTGTACTCCCCACCATTACGGCTAGGGGTCTGCCCTTGTAGCACCTCGCCAATCTTAGTTGAATCCAATCTAAAGTTAAATTGTGTATTATGGTATCCCAGGTCTACAAACTTCTTACATTCAGGATATTTGTTAATATCATAATTAGGAACTGGGAATGTTTTGCCCCAATCAACGCCTAACGTTTCCAACGCTTTAGCAAAGGCATTTTGATGGGCGTTATCTCGAACGATTAAGAATCCAAGGGTTTCTCGTAATGTTTTGTTTGAACTCATTTCATAAATTCTCGTTTTTTCGAGTACTCCGGTTGACTCAAGCGATATGTTATCTAATAAGTCGCCGACTAAATTACCGTGGCTATACACCCAAGAACCATTCCATGGGTTTCCAGCTGCATCGACAGGCAGCGATGCTTGAGCGCCATGTATGTAGTGATGAGGGTTTGCATGTTTGATGGCTTCATTTAATGGTGCTTGATCATTTGCTATGTTGCCCACACCTTCACCACCGGATTCATCTAATAGCGCATTAATAGTATTTTGTACAAGCTCTACATGAGCAATTTCCTCTAGGAATATGCCTCTAATGAGATCTCGATACTTTTTTTCCTTTCCTCTAAAATTAGAGCTTTGAAAAAAATACTGCATCATTGTACGCATTTCTCCAAAGTGTCCGCCTAACGTTTCTTGAAGGACTTTCGCAGCAGCTGGGTCTGGTTTATCTGGCTTAATAATATTAATTAGCTCTTCTTTATAATAATACAATGTGGCAACCTCTTTTCTGTTTTGTAAAGTTAAGTAAGAACATGTGCGGTCTCATTGAAGACAGACACATACATAAGGGTCCCCTAACTATTTAGCTTTTATGTATATAAAGTTAAAGGTCGAGGTTCGCAGGTATTCATTCTTTCGTATGGAATAATGAAGAGAGAGTTTTTTTAGGAGGAATTCATTTCATGCTAACACTACAAAAATTTAATGAAGCCAGAGAACGTTTGTATAACAAAGTCCACTACACACCGTTGCTTACGTCAATAACATTAAATGAACAAGTAGGAGCATCTGTTTTTGTAAAGGCAGAACATTTGCAAAAAACGGGCTCGTTTAAAATACGTGGAGCGATGAATCGCGTGTTAAAAGCGAAAGAAAATGGAGCGCTACAAGTCATCACGGCATCGTCGGGTAATCACGGTCAAGCAGTCGCGTATGCCGCACGCTCCCTTGGAATGAAGGCGATAATTGTTGTACCTAAAAACGTAATCGCGGCAAAGGAACGTGCGATTAAAAGCTATGGTGGGGAAGTTATTCATTGTGGAACGACGTCAGAGGAGAGGTTAGACTATGCCCGTCGTTTAATAAAGGAATTAGAAGGAGCCGAGTACATCCCCCCATACGATGACTATGAAATCATGGCTGGTCAGGGGACAGTTGGGATTGAAATACTTGAGCTAATACAAAGTCCAGAAGTTGTTGTTGTGCCAATTGGCGGAGGTGGATTAATTTCTGGCATTGCAAGTGCCGTAAAACGAATGAATCCAGCTATTAAAGTAATTGGAGTAGAGCCTATAACTGCAAATGATACTGCTCGATCCATTCAAGCTGGGAAACGTTTGTTGGTTGAATCCTCTTCTTCTACGATTGCAGATGGATTAAGGGCGTCTATTCCTGGAGAGTTAACTTTTCCATTCATTCAAACGAATGTAGATGAAGTGGTGACAGTAACAGAGGCGCAGATCCAAGAAGCATTTCGCTTCTATTTAGCGAGGATGAAACAAGTTGTTGAACCTTCTGGAGCGGCCACATTGGCTGCACTTCGAGGAGGGCAGATTCAGCACCAAGGTGGGAATGTCGTACTTGTAGCAAGTGGAGGAAATGTTGATCTTGACGGGATGGATATTCTTTTACATTCGTAATAATGGAGGTGGCGCGTGAGCTTGTATAAAGTAGCTGTATGTGTAAGAAGCAATTGTCATACCGCAAATAAAAAGAAATGAGGGGTAACTTGTCATGCTATGGTAGAGATAAGAAAAAGGAGGAGTAAAGATGATTAAAAAAATGGTGCAAACCACCGTATATGTCAATAATCTCGAAGAAGCTAAAGACTTTTATGTAAACACGTTAGGTTTTGTTGTTCGTGCTGAAGAACAGTTTGGATCAGATTGGGAATACTTAGCGATTTCTCCGGATCGCCGTAATGAAACCGTTATTGAACTTGCAAAAGCGAGTACCTCTGAACAAGAAAAGTTAATTGGAAAACAGGGGGGAGGATTAAACATGATGATGTTTGAAACGGATGATATTAAGGCAGATTACAATAGGTTGAAAGCTCAAGGCGTTATCTTTTATGGAGAACCACAAACCGTACCAGGAGGGATGGGAGTTGGCTTCAAGGATTTATATGGAAACGAGCTTGATTTGTTTGAACCGGAAAAATAGTCGAAAAGCTTCTTGGATTTAAGCGCCTCCTCTCAGGTTCTCGATTCATCTCGATTCATTAAAACGGTCGACCCGCTTTGTTCTCACTCCCGTCATCCATTTCGCTTTCCAGGAGGTGACGTTTTTTATTGCAATTCATGCGGAATCAATGACTTGTTTTATAGCTAAGAACGAAAAAAGGAGACAATCCAAAATACCCCTGAGACCTCAGAGGTATTTTGTCTGTGATGAGGATGCTCCTTAAAAGCACCCTCGTGCTGATCATTCTTTAAAAACGCCATCCTCTGATTCTTGTTCAAAAACATCAACAATGCGAACAAGATAGTATTTATCCCGATCGTCAAGTAAGAATGTTTTTCGTTCTTTGTTGGAAACACTGCTTACATAATGTTCGTTACCTTCGCTATCAATCTCGTAAATTCGATAGCCTATAACCGCATCGTCTCTGACTGCATGCCATGAAAGGAGTTCCCCTTGAATACTGATTTCTGTTGGAGGAGCTGGTGGCGTGTTATCTTCTTCATTGGAAACAAGTTTTGTGTAAACAACAAGGCGTTGTTCGTGCGTTCCTTGATCTCGATTAAACATTCCCGTACATGTAATCAGGTTCAATCGTTATTCTGATGTTCCACCAAAGACTTCATTTTCAAACATATCTGGGTGTTGAGCAACGATGGCACCGGCTAACCCTTTACCAATTTCAAACGTAAATGCATACCCTACTCTGAATTGGTCAGCAGAACCTGTGTAATCTTCATTTACATAAAGTTTAAACGTCTTGATAACTTGTTCTTCATGTGTGTTTATAATATCTGTTGCAGCTTCTTGTGATAAGTTCCCATCAGTTGCAGTTCCAAGAAATTCACCAAACTCGTCAGCAAACATATGAAGTTTATCCAGTGCTGCTTGCTTTCCATCTACATCGTTATTTTTTGCTGCTGTACGTATTCAGATTGGGCGACAATGTGATTACCCTGCCAAATCGTTTCAAATTGTTCTCCGCCTTCCTCTTTGCCTTATTAAAAGACTGTTGAAAAGAGTGAACGAGAATTGTAAGGACATATACGGACCACATTTACAAGATAGAGAGTTTGATCTTTATAAAATGAAGCACTTTAAACGTACTCATCTGTGCTTTCAGTCGGGGAAAAAGAATTGGATTTTTTCAGATAACTTTGATAAAATACGATCATGGTGGTGGAGAGATGGAACAATTAAAAGAGGCACAACTCGTTTTTAAAGCATTAGGAGAGGAAAAACGGGTGGAGATCATTCGAATCGTGAATGCTAAGAGAGAGATATGCATTTCAGATCTTGGTCCCCTTGTTGGCATGGCACAATCGAGATTGTCTTATCATATGAAAATATTATTAGACACAGAGATTGTCAAGAAAGAAAAACGAGGTACATTTAGCTATTACGCATTAAATCGCAATGTATTAGAAGCGTATTTATTGTCGGATACAATTAATCATTTACTTCATGATTAATTTTTTTGAGCGATTAATCAAAAAAAAATGATGTATTGTTAATGAGGTGAATTTATGCATTTAAAGTTAGAAAACAAGAACGTGTTTGTTACTGGTTCGACGTCAGGAATAGGTAAAGCGATTGCGAAAGAGTTCTTGTTGGAAGGGGCAAATGTCATCATTCATGGTTGAGATCAAACAAAATTAGAAGAGACAAGTGCTGAATTAGCGCAATATGGAAATGTATTCCATGTTCATGGGGATTTATCGAATAATTAAGAGGTGGAAAGGGTGATTGCCAATGTTGAAAATGCGAGAATCGGTGCTATAGACATTCTTGTAAATAATGCAGCAGCTTATATGGCAAAAGCGTTTCAGCAACTATCGAATGAGTGTCATCCAACTCACACAATCATTCTTACCTACGATGCAAGAGAGAAATACTGGGAGGATCATTAATTTAGCAAGTGAAGCGGCGCTTAAGCCATACGTTCACTTACTACCCTATTCAATGTCAAAGGCAGCTATTGTCAACTTTACAAAGGGAATTGCAGAGCTGGTTGCAGGGTCAAAAATTACGGCTAATTCATTATTACCAGGTCCCACGTTAACAGAAGACACGGAAAAAAACTGAAACAACTAGCTGAAGATCACGACGAACCACTCGAAACGATTGAAGAAAAGCTTATATGTAAACATAACCAACTTCAACGATTAAGCGTTTTGTCCGCACAGAAGAAATCGCCGCAATGGCGGTGTTTCTTGCTTCTGAAAAGGGTGCGGCAATAACAGGTTCTGCAATTCGAGTAGAGGGTGGAATCCTATCTACAATCTAAAGAAGAAGGCGGACAACATGAAATATAAAATCGTCTTTTTTGATGTGGATGGAACGTTAACAGATGAGAGAGATGGACACATTCCAGAAAAAACAAAAGAGGCCGTTCAGAAGCTCTTACATAAAGGGTTTAAAGTCGTAGCTGCGACTGGTAGGCCGTTATCGATGTGCACCGAATTAAAGGTGCTTGGCATTCAAACGTTCATTACAGCAAACGGAGGGTATGCAACACATGAACAGGCAATTATCCACCAAGTCGTTTTAGACAAGTTGATTGTGCATGAAGTAAGTTTATTTGCAGCGCAGCATTCTCATGGGATTTCGTACATGACAGATTACTTAGCATGAATGGAATTCAAAGTGAACAAATTGCACATGCTTTAAAAGAAACGTTGTTTTTAAACGAGTACCCCGTTTTAGCAAAAAAAATCAATAGTGAAGATGTTTATCTAATGTGTCTTTATGCGGATGAGCGCATGGTGGAAAGCTATCAAGAAGCATTTCCTCATCTTATCTTTAGCCGTTGGCATCCATATATCGTCAATGTTTTACAAGAAAACGTCTCAAAATCGGTTGCGATAAAAAACGTACTTGCTCATTTCGGATACAAGGAGTCAGAGGCGATTGCATTTGGTGACGGTGGGAATGACATTGATATGCTGAAGCTAGTCGGTTTGGGAATTGCGATGGGAAACGGGAGTAAAGCGTTAAAAGCGTCTGCTGATATTGTGACAAAAAAGGCGAGTGAAAATGGCATTGATTTTGCTTTAAGAAAGTTAAGGCTCATTTGAACCGTGGACTTTTGGTTTGTCTACTTGTCTGCGCTATAATGAGAGTAGATGATAAAGTCAAAAATGAGAAAAGGGGATTTGATGACGAACAAGGTAGGTTGGAATTTCGATAATAGTTATGAACAGTTGCCTAGAAGTTTATTTAGCGTACAAGGTCCAACGCCTGTCCAAGCGCCTAAACTCGTTTTATTTAATGACGCACTAGCGAAGTCACTCGGTTTAAATAGAGATTTACTTCATGAGAGTGAAGGGTTGGAGGCACTAGCTGGGAATGCAATTCCGAACGGAGACTATGGTCTTGCCCAAGCATATGCAGGACATCAATTTGGCAATTTTACAATGCTTGGAGATGGAAGGGCACTGCTACTTGGGGAACAGATTACGCCACAAGGAGATCGGTTTGATATCCAGTTAAAAGGATCTGGTCGAACTGCGTTTTCGCGTGGTGGCGACGGGCGTGCGGCACTTGGGCCAATGCTGCGGGAGTACTTGATTAGCGAAGCGATGCACCATCTTGGTATTCCAACGACGCGTAGCTTAGCCGTTGTTTCAACGGGAGAAGATGTGCGCCGGGAAACAAACTTACCTGGTGCAATCCTGACACGGGTCGCCGCGAGCCATCTTCGTGTTGGCACATTTCAATATGCTGCAGGAAGAGGAGATGCCGACGACTTAAAGGCACTTGCTCATTATGCGATTGATCGTCATTATCCTGAAGTGGCTGGTGCAGAGAATCCATCTTTAGCTTTTTTACAAAGTGTAATAAAGCGTCAAGCTGAATTAATTGCGAGGTGGCAGTTAGTTGGTTTTGTTCACGGAGTAATGAACACGGATAATACAACGATTAGTGGCGAAACGATTGACTATGGTCCGTGTGCCTTTATGGATGTATATGATCCTAAAACTGTTTTTAGCTCCATTGATGTGCAAGGACGTTATGCTTACGGCAATCAGCCATATATGGTGAATTGGAACTTGGCGCGGTTTGCTGAATCACTTGTACCACTCTTACACGATGAACAAGAACAAGCGGTTAAATTGGCACAACAATCAATTGAAGAGTTCAAACATGTATACTTGAATGAGTGGTTCACCGGAATGCGCAAGAAACTAGGGTTGTTTCACGAACAAGAAGAAGATGAAAAGCTAATTGAGTCATTACTGAAATTAATGGAAGAAACCAAAGCGGATTATACGAATACATTTCGTGCGCTCACGTTTGGCAAGCAGGAAGAGACAGAGCTCGCAGCAAGTGACCAATTTGGTGATTGGAATAAACAATGGCTAGCAAGACTTGATGCACAGGTAGAATCGAAGGAAGAAGCGCAACAGCTAATGAAAACACACAACCCAGCCGTTATTCCACGTAACCACCGTGTTGAAGAGGCGCTGGAGGCAGCGGTCGAACGAGATGATTACAGTGTGGCGAAGAAGCTGCTGGTTGTATTATCCGATCCGTATGCTCATTCAGAGGAGCAAGAAGCTTTTGCACATGTACCGAAAAGTTGTAAAAACGGATACGTGACGTATTGTGGAACGTAAAGAAAGCAAAGCTAGGGTGCATGTCCCCTAGCTTTTTTTAGTTCATGACGATGAGTAAACAAAGAATAAAAAGTATACCAGATAAAGGCGTCATGATTCGTTGTTCTTTTTTGCTACGCGAAAAAGCGTTTGCCAACGTATTAATGGCCAAAAAAATGGTAATAAACCAGACGATTGTTGATAGTGGTAGCCACGACCACGGCGTAGGCAACACGTCTGTGTAAAACAAAAAAGAAGCTGCAAATGCTAAGAGCATAAGGGCATTTAATGCACTGACAATACGCAAAGGTATGGGCAATACTTTATGGAAACCCCCCATTGCTGCTTCACCGTATGGTTTACCGAAAGCGAGTAAGAGTTGGAAAATCGTCAGACAAGAAAAGATAAGTGCAACAATAATTGATAGAATAAACATAATAAATGCTCCTTTCAGTTAACTGTATTTACGAAGGTAATCGGTCATTCGTTTCAGTTTTATTTCATAGAGGAGATGTTTTTTTAAAGTCGAAAGAGTAAAGGAAGCACAAATAGAGAGAAACGGGAAGGGGATCGTTAAAATGTCCTATTTATCACTTACAACTTGGAGTCTTCATCGGCTACTAGGACCTCTACATTGGACGAATTGGGATGAGCAAGCGAAGGAGCAGGTGACGAAGGTCGATGCACAACCTCAAGTACATTCGTTGCTAGAATTGCCGCGTATTTTATCAGCGAAAGGGTATCAAGCAATGGAAGTGATTCACCCTCATTTTCCTTCGACCGATGAAGCTTATTTAAAGCAATTACGAAAAGCCTGTGAAGAGGCTGGAATTCGCTTTTATAGTTTGTTGATCGATTACGGTGATATCACAAGTGCTGATCCTGTGCGCCGAAATAAAGATATGAATTTTATTAAGCGTTGGATTGATATTGCGCAAAGTGCAGGCGCGGAATATGTTCGAGTGATTGGTGGAGAGAGTGAGCACTCGAACAAAGAAGCGCTCGCTTTGGCAGCCAAACAATTAAATGAACTAAATGCATACGCAAACGCAAAAGGGGTAAAGGTGATGACCGAGAATTTCCGATCACTTACATCAACGGCGGAAAATTGTTTGTACTTACTGAACTTTACTGAGATAGGGTTAACAAGTGATTTTGGCAATTTTTCCGGACCTGAAAAACGAGCAAGTCTTCACTCGACAATCCCGAAAAGCCAATCAATTCATGCTAAGGCACAAGTGAGAGCGGACGGAGAAATTGATGAGACGGAATTTGAGTCTTGTATGGATATTGTGAAAGAGGCGAAATACGAAGGTCCAATTACGATCGTTTATGATGGACCTAAAGATATGTGGCAAGGCATTGAGGATGTAAGACGCATTGTAGAGCGGTATATTTAGAAAATAGGGAACCTGTTCGTGCTAAGTCTGCATGAACAGGTTTTATTTCTATTGACTCTTTTTGAGTAGTCTTGCATACTTATTAAAGTGACTTTATTAAGTGTTCTTATAAAGTGTGGGGTGAAGATGGACAAAGCGAGTGGCAAATTAGTAAAAGAAATCAATTTAAACCATGTACGACATACATTAAGCAATGTAGAAACAGCAACAAAAGCGCAGTTGGCTGAAGCAACGGGGTTAAGTGTTGTTACGATTAATGCGCTTGTAAAAGAATTAGTTACACGTGGCGAGGTTTTTAAGGAGGACACCGTTCCATCAGGTGGGGGGCGGCCAGCGGCTACGTATCGGTTTAACGCCAACTATCGATTAGCGCTCGTCATGCTTCTTAAAGAGCATAAAGGTGCTGATGTGTTAATGGCATCTGTTGTGAACTTAAATGGAGAAACGGTAAGAAGAGAAGAGCATTCCATTCCACTTTTTGACTATCATTGTCTAGACGAGCGAATTCATGTCTTTCTTAATGCTTATCCAGCAATCAATGTCATTGGAGTAGGAATAGCAGGACAAATCGTTGATGGTGCGATTGCAGTGAGTAGTCACCAGAATTTAAAAGGTGTTCGTTTAATTGAGCATCTCGAAAAGACGTTTAAGTTAACGGTTCTAGTGGAAAACGACGTGAACGCGGCTGTCAGCGGTTATTGTGCTCAACAGATTTATGAAGAGAGCGATTGTGTAGTGGGCGTTTATTTTCCGGATAACTATCCTCCGGGGATGGGGATTCAATTAAATGGCGATATTGTAAAAGGCAAAAATGGAATGGCAGGAGAAATAAAATTCCTACCAATTGATGTGGACTGGGAGAAGAATATAAACAAAAAAGAGTTTGTAAACATTGTTTGTGAAATCGTCCAAACCGTGAATGCGATTCTGGCTCCAAATCAAATAATCCTTTATCAAAGCCACATACAACAAAAAGATTGGGTTCGTTTATGGGAGGGTTATCAAAAGAATTACCCGTCTATATCTGAGCCAAACATCGTTGTATCAGATTCCTTTCAGTCGGATTTTAATGAGGGAATGAAGGCACTCACATTAAAAAAGCTTGAAAGCTATACGAATTAAAAAGCTACTGGGGGAAGACATGAGAAAACTCATTTGGATGGCATGCCTTGCGTATTTGCTTACAGGTATTGGCCACATTATTATTGGATCAGTGCTTGAACCGTTAATGGCGCATTACGGCCTTGAATATAGTGACGGCGGGCAACTGATTATGAATCAATTTCTTGGATTTTTAGCTGGGGTTTTGCTTGCGCCATTGGCTTTAAGAGCAATGGGACGAAGAGTGACACTGTTAATCGCTTTATTTTTATTTGCTTCATCGCAAATCTCTTTGTTTCTATTAATACCATGGGATGTATTGCTTGTTATTATCCCGCTTGGCGGCGCAGGTTTTGGGATGATTGAAACCATCCTTGCAGGATTGATTATTGGAAAATTAAAAGAGAAAAAGGCTTCAATAATGGTACTGACAGAAGTGTTTTTTGGTATCGGAGCGTTAGCTGTTCCTATTCTAGCAGCGGTGTTTATTGCAACTGGACATTGGAATTATATCTTTATGGTCGTAAGTGTAATTGTTATGGTGAGTTTCGTTCTTTGGTTATTCCTGCGTTTCGGTGAATATGAACCGCTTCTGAAGAAGGAAGCGATAAACAAAAATAGTCCTGATGGGAAGCCTCTAAAGCTTAAATATCCAAAAGCAGCGTGGCCGCTTATCTTGATTGGTTCGTTCTTTTTCTTCTTATATGTTGGTGTCGAAATGACATTCCCAAACTATTTACCATCCATTCTATCAATGACATCTGAATTATCAGCATCTATCCTTGCTTTAAGTATTACCGTTTTTTGGGGAGCAATGACGTTTGGTCGAATCATTATGATTTTTATTGTGGAGAAAGTAGGGATTGCGAAACTATTTTTCATTACTGTCATTGGGCAGTTTGTTACACTTGGACTATTTGCAGCATCGCCACATTATATCGTTAGTTTTGTTGTTATTTTCTTTGCGGGTCTGTTAATGGGAGGTATCTTCTCTCTCGGTTTACTTGCAGTAAATGAAGGAATGATAGGACTTGAAGATCGAACAACAAGTTTATTAATCGCAATGGGTGGATTAGGCGGAGCACTTCTGCCAAGAGTTGCAGGGAGCTTACTAGACAACTATCCTGTTCAAGTGACGCTTTGGGCGATATTTGCGCTTGCCGGTGTAATGGTTGTGTTAATGCTATCTCTTTTTATCTTTCGAAAAAGGCTCATACTAGAATAAAAAAGGAGAATGAACATGGGAAGAGAAATGATCGATTGGAAAGATGGCGCGTGGAGCAATGATCCTGAACAAACGGAATTGAATGAAGGTCAGTTCAATGTAAAGGCAAAACCGCAAAGTGATTACTGGCAAAAAACATTGTACGGGTTTCAGCGAAACTCTGGACACAGCTTGCTCCACCCGTTTAAAGAGGGAAAGGCAATGGAAGTAACCTTTTCACTAGCTGCTTTCACAGAACAATATGATCAAGCGGGAATCATGCTTTGGCTCGATGAGACCCATTGGGTCAAAGCGGGTATTGAAATGAGTGATGGTGTTCTTCATGTCGGAGCTGTTGTCACAAATGAGTTTTCGGATTGGTCGCTTGCACCTGTTCCAGAATGGAAAAACAGAATGGTGACAATTCGAGCATCGTTTTTAGCGGACGCCCTTGTACTTCGTGCTCGGGTAGATAAAGAGGGATGGCGCACGATTCGTGTCGCACCGTTTCCTTATACAAGTAATGTAGGAGCTGGCCCATTTTTATGTTCACCGGAAAGGGAAGGGTTTCGTGTGACATTTTCTGCTTGGAACTGGGCACCCGAAGATGAAGGGTTACATGTTGATCCGCCATTATAACAACAGGAGCGGTGCGTTCGTTTAAGAGCGTACTGCTTTTTTGTTATGCTTAGATAAACAATGTCTGATAATAAGAAAGAACCCTTTTTCTTATCGATCAAGCAGTCATACAATAGGTGAAGAGCAAAAAAAAGGGGAGACAAAGTTGATTGCAGCTGAATTAGTAAAATTAACGGAACAAGAATATGGAATTAAATGCGTTGCAGGTGAGAACGGTTTGAATCAAGCGATTCATTATGTCAGTGTACAAGAATTGCCATTAAAGTCAAATCGATTTTCAAAAAATGGTCTCGTTTTATCAACCTTTTCATCATTTGAGTCATGTAATGAGATTATGAATCATCTTCACTGGTACCATTCAAAGCATGTGGCGGCTGTCGGTTTCCATTTAGCGGTGCATTCGACCATACCAGAGCAAATCAAGCGAACTGCTAGTCAATTAAATTTACCGCTATTGTCGATTCCTAGCAACGTGCCTTATCATGTGCTCTTTGACATTATTTACAAACAGCTTCATCGCGAGGACCATTCTACGGTACTAGATGTAGACTATATAAATCAGGAAATCTTAAGGATATTAATTGAAAAAGAAGATCTATTATCGATGTTAGATGAAATTGGACGATTAGCGAACATACGTATTTTTGCAACGGATCCAATGTTTAAACTAACATCTGCGTCAAAGTTGATTCGTGAACAATCACTAGACTGGCAACGAGTCCTTGATCAACATTTAGATGTGACACAGCTTGATTATCAACAGTTATTAGCGGAAGGGCGCCATTTCTCAATTCATAGACTTAATCCATCTGACGGATACGTTTTTATTGAGGAGATGCCATCACCTAGCGTGCATCACCATAGTTTACTTAATACGATTCGGAAGAGTATTCAATTGGTTTATAAACAACAAAATAGCGGACAAGCTGTAGAAAATGAGACAGAATTTAAGCAAGCGCTTATTGGAAAAGGAGACGATGCATTTAAATTTACGAATTTCACTTTAGATGAGCTTGTTTTGTTACGTGGGGAAGATGAGAGTTTACGGTTCGCCTTAATTCTTATACAGCAACAAGCTAGACTAAAAGAAAAGGAAATCCTACATACTTTTTTAAATGGCGATCTTATTGTAGCGGGGTGTAGGTACCTTTTCTCGACGAATACTTTAGAAAAGTGGAATCAAAAAAATACGGGAATGTTACGAGCTGCACATGTAGCGATTGATCCCGGTCAAGAAAGGATGTTAAAGCGTAGTTACGAGAAAGCACGGTTAGTGATTGAATGTACAAACGCAAAACAACCTTCAGCGAGCTGGTATAAAGAAGGATATCTCTCCTTATTAACCTATATGGAGAATCATCCAGTATTAGCTAGTATAGGTCAGGAAATGATTCGTCCAATCGTGCAAGAAGATGCTTTGCAAAATAGCGACCTTGCGCATACATTGCTTTGTTATTTAGAAACCTTTTTTAGCTTAACTAAGGCGGCTGAATCCCTGTACGTCCACCCAAATACGGTGCAGTATCGCTTGCATAAAATTAAGCAGCTCATCCCTCGCATGGATTGGCAACAAAACGATACATATATGGCGATGGTTATTGCGTTGCGCCTTCATTTCACCACATTGGTTCCAATTAACAAAGAATCAATAAAAAACTAGTGCGTCACACTAATGTTATTTAATAGACTTTTCAGTAAGATTAGATGCAATACACAAAAATGTGATGCGGTTTGTGTGAAATAAGGGGGAATTTGATGCAAATTGCTATCATTGTGGCATACATTGCAATCATGCTAATTGTCAGTTTGTATTATGCAAAAAAGGAAGTTACAACCAATGAAGATTTAGTTGTTGCAGGACAGCGTTTGCCGTTAATTGTGCTAATTAGTACGTTGCTTGCTACGTGGGTTGGGTCTGGTACAGTGATTGGAGGGGCAAGTTTTGTTTACCAATACGGTCCTCTTGCATCGCTTTTCTTTTTTGCGGGAGGGCCACTCGGTATTATTGTTCTTTACTTTATTGCAGGCAAGGCCAGAGAATTGTCAAAATATACGGTCCCGCAATTGCTCGAATTAAGGTTTGGTAAGAGCACAAAGAACATTGCCGCTCTCTTTATTGTTCTTGCTTATATTGGAATTGCTTCGTATCAGTTTATTGGTGGAGGTTATATTTTAAATGTCACAATAGGTTTGGAAGCAGAGAGTGGGGCACTTATCGTTGCGTTTATTGTGATTTTTCTTGCGATGACAGGCGGGATGTTCTCAATAGCTTATACGGATTTATTGAGCACAATTTTAATTATTGGAGGGTTTGTCATTGCGATTCCCTTCGTGCTTAGTGAAGTAGGTGGGATGGATGTTTTACAAGGTGAGCTTCCGGCAACCCAATCTCTTTGGAATGGTGGTTTATCTTTTACGCAATTGATTGGATTCTTTTTACCTACATTCCTCTTAATTTTAGGAGACCAGAACATGTATCAGCGATTTGCTTCTGCCAATTCTGTTAAGACAGCTCGGTTGTCTACCGTCGGCTTTTTCGTAGGAAATATTGTTATTATTGGTCTTGCGATGTTTCTGGCTACAGCAGCGATTGTTTTATTTCCAGCAATTGAACCAGACACGGCAATCTTGCAAATCGCAGGCAATACTGTTCCATTACTTGTTGGTAGTTTAATGCTCGCAGCCGCCACTGCATTTATGATTACAACGGCCAATTCGTACTTGTTGTCTTCTGCAAGCAATATTGTGTATGACCTTTACGAAGCTATAACGGGCAAAGAGTTGGCATTAAAGAAGCAATTGTTGTTCACCCGCATCACCATTTTGCTAGTCGGCATTCTTGCTTATTTTCTCGGAGTCTACTTTCCGTCTGTTTTGGAAATTCAAATGTACTCTTATACGATGTATGGGGCTGCACTTACTCCCGTCATACTCGCCTCATTCTTTTGGGCTCGTGCCACAAAGGCTGGAGCAATTGGTGCGATTTTAACAGGCGGTGGGATGACACTTATTTGGGAGATTGTGCTAGATAAGCCATTAGGCTGGAATAGTGTCCTTGTAGCTCTGCCATTAGCTGTCCTTGTATTAGTTGTTGTTAGTTTATTCACACAAAAAACAATCAATCAGAAGGAGCGTGAACAAGTCCATGAATCGTTTTCAAACACGAATCAATAATGTACGAACGTATATGAAGAAGCATGAAATGGATAGCGTGCTCATCTTTAATCCTGACCACCAGTACTTTCTGACTGGTTTTAAAGCATTAATGTATTCTCGACCGATCATTCTCGCAATAGGTGAGAATGAATCGACATTTGTGATACCGAGCCTTGAAGAAGCACATGCGAACCATGTCGCTCATGTAGATCGCTTGCATGTTTATTATGAATATGAAGTAGAAAAGGGTTTTACGCATTATGTCGATGCAGTAAAACAGTTGGTGGAGGGTCGTTTTATTAAGAAAGTCGGAACAGACAAGCAAACAGCTCCTATTGGTTTGCTTGAATCGATAGTAAGCCCGACTATTGAAATCGCTGATGTTTCTTCTTTTCTTGTTGAAGCACGGTTTTGCAAAGATAAAGAGGAAATCGATGCGATTCGTGAATCAAGTAGATGGATTAACAAGGCTGTACAAGTGTCACTTGCTCATATTCAGAGTGGAGTCAGCGAACTTGAAATTGATGAAAAGGGCAATTCGTATCTTTATCGTGAAATTCCGAAAGTTCATCCTGAAGCGACAATCCAACTACTTGGCATGTCGCCTTCAGGTAAAGAACGAAGCATCATGCCTCATGTGTTTTCAAACGCGCGAAAACTCGAAGAGGGCGATGTAATGATACACACGCGGCAAGTAGGCTTGAATGGATATCGGACTGAACTAGAGAGAACGGTTTTTATTGGCAAGCCTACTTCCGAACAAGAGCGAGCCTTCTCAGCAATGCTTGAGGCACAGCTTGCGGCGATTGAGGCGTTAAAGCCAGGTGTGCGTGCTGGAGATATTGATGACGTTGCTCGCGCTATTTTAAAGCGAGAAGGATACGGTGAGTACGCAGTCCATCGAACCGGACATGGAATTGGTCTTAGCCCTCACGAAGAGCCGTATGTTCGTTTTGATAATGATCTGATTCTGGAAAAGGACATGGTCTTTACGATTGAACCTGGTATTTATATTCCAAACGTTGGTGGTTTCCGCCACTCAGACACAGTCGCTATAACAGATAACGGTTGTGAATGGTTGACCAATTATCCAAATACGCTAGAGGAGCTTTGTTTTCCAGCGACTAAATAAGCTAAGTTAAAACCGGCCCTTCCAGTGGAAGGCCGGTTTTTGATCTAAGTAGCAGGGAGTTCAATGGTCAGTTGCTTGTTGCCTTCTATCACGACACCAAGCTCATGCTCTGTCCAAGAACCACCATTGATATGCGAAAGGTGTGTCACATTTCGTAAAAGCCATTTGATGTTACCAGACGCGTCTTCCACCTCTAATTGCAAGGATTGACCATCTCTTATTGCCCGTGCTTTGGCGGCAACGGAGCCATCTCCATGATGGATGATGCTTTCTACTTGTTCGCCATCGCTAATTTCAAAGACATGGAACGTCACATCTTCGCTATACGTGTAATCAGCGGTTTGGTCGTTTGCACCTAAGGCAAGTATCGTGTTTTCGCGTACGAGCAATGGCAACGTTTCATATCCATGCTGTTCATGATGCCATTTCTCGCCGATGACCTTTTTGTTCGTTAGCAAATTCGTCCATCGTCCTTTCGGCACGTAGTAGTTTACAGTGCCTTTGTCGTTAAAAATCGGTGCGACGAGTAAACGTTCTCCGAGCATATACTGACAGTCCAACGTGTGACATGTTTTGTCATCAATAAATTCGAGCAGCATCGGCCGCAGCATGGGTACTCCCGTCTTGCTTGCATCTACCGATTGTGCAAACAAATAGGGCATTAATTTGTTCTTTAGTTTTGTAAAAGTTCGAGTGATGTCAACGGCCTCCTCATCATAAAGCCATGGCACTTTGTAATCGCCACTACCGTGGTAGCGGCTATGTGAGGAAAGAAGTCCAAACTGGGTCCAACGCTTGTATAAGTCAGGTGTCGAGCCAGTTTCAAATCCACCAATATCGTGGCTCCAATAGCCAAAACCAGCAAGGCCAAGTGAGAGACCACCACGCAGTGTTTCTGCCATAGATGCATAAGTCGAAAAGCTATCTCCACCCCAATGAACGGGGAACTGCTGTCCCCCAGCGGTTGCAGAGCGTGCGAAAAGCACCGCCTCGTTTTTGCCAAGCCTTTTTTCGAGCAGATGATAGACGGTTTCATTGTAAAGATGTGTATAGTAGTTATGCATTTTCATTGGATCAGACCCGTCTGCATAGACAACTTCCGTTGGAATGCGTTCACCAAAGTCTGTTTTAAAACTATCGACACCCATATCAATTAAAGAATCGAGTTTGTTGGTATACCACTTTTTTGCCTCATCATTTGTAAAGTCGATCACGCCAAGACCAGGTTGCCATTTATCCCATTGCCAGACACTGCCATCTTGTCGTTTAAGCAAATAACCGTTTGCTTTTGCTTCGGCAAATAGCGGTGATTTCTGCCCAATGTAAGGATTGATCCACACACAAATGTGTAAACCCTTTTCTTTTAGGCTGGCAATTAGTCCTTTTGGGTCCGGAAATGTGCGCTCATCCCATTCAAAATTACACCATTCAAACTCTTTCATCCATAGACAGTCAAAGTGAAAAACGTCAAACGGCAAATCCCGCTTTTGCATACCATCAACAAAGGAATGGACTGTCTTTTCGTCATAGCTAGTCAAAAATGATGTGCTAAGCCAGAGACCAAACGACCATTTTGGTAAGAGTGGAGGTTTTCCAGTCAAGGTTGTGTAATTGTTCAGCACGTCTTTTAACGTATCGCCTGACACGAGAAAATACTCAAGTTCTTCACCTGGGACACTAAATTGTGCTTTAGACACTTTTTCTGAAGCAAGCTCGAAAGAGACCCGTTCAGGATGATTCACGAACACACCATACCCTTTGTTGCTTACATAAAAGGGGATGTTCTTATAAGCTTGCTCACTTCCTGTGCCGCCGTCCTCATTCCAACTGTCGACCGTTTGTCCATTTTTTACAAAGGGCGTAAAACGCTCACCAAGCCCGTACACGTATTCACCGACATCAAGGGACAATTGTTCACGGACAAATGACTGACCTCCATTATCGACAATATAACTGAGCCCTTGTTTTTCACTTTTGGTTAGTTGTTCGCCAGCATGAGCAAATGTAAAGTTCCAATCGTTTTTATCGACAACGAGCGAGAGTTTGCCGCTCTCGAACCGAATTTCCTTTTCGCCATCATCGATATGGAAGTTACCTTTTGTGGCGTTTATGGGAAAGTGGGGACCACGGTCAACACCGCCTAGATGATGAACACTATGCACGCGAATGACATCATCCATCGGAGCAGACACTGTGACTGTCATCATGCCACCGTCAAGTGTCATTCCAGGATGATGGATCTTTTGGAACGGCCCAAAAAGAGTCGCCTCCTCATTCGTTTTGCGTACGTCGTATACTTCTTGAGGAGCCTTGATGTCATAGCCTTCTTGATTCATCCAACAACCGTTACTAAATTTCATATTCTTCTTCACCTCATTTTAATATAGCGCTTACATTTTGTGTTGCGACTAATCGTACAGAAGATCAAAAGCAAGCGCAACCATGACTAAAGGCGAGAAGGATAGATGTTTTGCTAAAGTACGGGTGTATTTATCGATGGGGACCTGCAATTTATACATGAAAAGTGCACTGATTTTTCTCTATAATAGCGAAGTGGTCATGCACTACACTTACAATGAGGGAGGGATACAGATGAAGAAGATGGCTTATGGTGGTGACTACAACCCAGAACAGTGGGAGAGCACTGTTTGGAATGAAGATATGAAGTTGATGAAGCAAGCGCAGATGAATATGGCGACAGTGAACGTTTTTTCGTGGGCGCTCCTGCAGCGTGATGAAGTGACGTATGATTTTAGTCAACTAGATGAAATCATGGACATGCTCGCTGAAAATGGCATTCAAGCTTGCTTGGCGACTGGTACAGCGATGTACCCAGCATGGATGGCAAAAGCGTATCCAGACATTTTACGTGTAGATTTTGATGGGCGCAAACGCAAATATGGTTTAAGACATAATGCTTGCCCGAATAGTCCAACTTATCGTCTGTTTGCTGCCAAGCTTGTAGAAAAGTTAGCGAATCGTTACAAGAGCCATCCAGCCCTTGCCATATGGCATGTGTCAAATGAATATGGGGGCGACTGTTTTTGTGAGCGGTGCGAAGCGGCATTCCGCGTTTGGTTAAATAAAAAATACGGTTCGCTGGAGAAGCTAAATGAAGCATGGAATACGAGCTTTTGGAGTCACACCTTTTATGCGTGGGATGAAATCGTTGCACCTAACAATCTAAGTGAACATCTTGGAAGTGAGACATTTACAGCATTTCAAGGAATTTCACTTGACTATAAACGGTTTAATTCAGATAGCCTGCTTGCTTGTTATCAAATGGAATACGATATTTTGAAAGCGTATACATCAGACGTGCCAATCACCACAAACATGATGGGTGCTTATAAGCCACTTGATTATCAAAAGTGGGCGAAGTTTATCGATGTCATCTCTTGGGATAACTACCCTTCCGTTGATACACCTGTTAGCGAAGTGGCGATGCACCATGATTTGATGCGTGGTTTAAAAAGTGGGCAACCATTTATGTTGATGGAACAAACGCCAAGCGTAACGAATTGGCAACCGTATAATGCACTGAAGCGTCCGGGGGTGATGCGTCTGCAAAGTTACCAAGCGATTGCGAGAGGTGCAGATGCCATTCTGTTTTTCCAAATTCGGCGCTCAATTGGCGCATGCGAGAAGTTTCACGGCGCATTAATTGACCATGTTGGACATGGAGAGACGCGTGTGTTTCGCGAATGTGCTTCTTTTGGTGCGGAACTAAGCCAGCTTGGCGATACGTTGCTCGATTCACAGGTGTTGGCAGAAGTGGCGATCGTATTTGATTGGGAGAATTGGTGGGCACTTGAGCTCTCAAGCGGACCAAGTCGTGATTTATCTTATACAAAAGAAGTTTGGAAGTATTACGATGCATTTTACCGAAAACAGATTACAGTTGATTTTGTTAGTGTCGATGAAGCGCTGGAGCGATACAAAGTGGTTGTTGCCCCTGTTCTCTATATGACAAAGCCTGGATTTGCTGAAAAAGTGAAGCGATTTGTTGAGCGAGGAGGAACATTCGTGACGACTTTTTTCAGTGGCATTGTTGATGAACGAGATCTCGTTATTCGAGGTGGTTATCCAGGAGAACTTCGGGAGATTCTTGGCATTTGGGTGGAAGAGATTGATGCGTTGCCACCAGGTACGGACAATGAAATCATTTGGCCAGGAAAAGATCGCTATAGTTGTTCGTTGCTTTGTGATTTGCTTCATCCAGAAGGAGCAGAAGTAAAGGCTGTTTATGGAAAAGATTTCTATAAAGGGATGCCGGCGCTTACTTGCAATCCATTTGGAGAAGGGAAAGCGTGGTATGTCGCTACAAGTGGAGACGGGGTATTTTTAGAGGAACTCGTTGCTACCATCGCTAGTGATGTTGGTCTATCGTCTATTTTTAATGGGGAAATACCAGCTGGGGTTGAAGCGACAGAACGAATAAAAGAGGGAAAGAGCTATGTCTTTTTGTTAAACCATTCCACAGAAGAGCAATCGGTTCAATTTTGTGGAAAATATCTAGATTTACTGACAAGCAACATAAGCACCTATATTGTCTTAGAGTCCAAAGGTGTAGCCATTCTTAGAAAGGCAAATGTATAATGAATGTTTAATCACGGTCTGGGCAGAGGCAACGTCGAAGCCAAAGCAGCGACTTCTGAATTGGTGGGTGAAAGCGTGTCTCAAAATCAAGTTAATAAAAGAGATGACGTTTACGCTTGAATGTTGGCCAAGGGAACGGCAAACGAATGTCGAACTTCTCGTGCGGAGAATGTGAGCAAAAGGCGGTGGACTTATTCATCCGCTTTTTTTGGTTTCACGTATAATGAGTTAAAATGGAAGCGCGAACAAAAAAGGAGCTTAAAGGATGAAGCAGGTTATTTGGCAAACAGTTTCTGCGAAAATCAATGACATGAACATCCGTAACAAGTTAATCTTGCTGTTCCTTGTTGGTGTTGTTATTCCAATCATGGTTGTTGGCTTGTTTTTGACGAATGAATTAAAAGCAAATGCCGTTAAAGATGCTGAAGAGCAAGCAGAAATGAATGTCGAACGGGTGAAACAACGAATTGATGAAGTGTTAAAAGGACCAATAACGGTGGCGAATCATCTCCAATTTGATGAGCGCTTGAGTGATCTTGTTAATACAACATATGAGAACCGTTTTGATGTGCTTCAAGCGTATCGTGCTTATCCCGATGTGGACTATCATCTTGAAAACCATCCTGAAATCGATACAATTCGTTTATATGTGGACAACCCAACGTTGCTAAACAATTGGACAGTGATCCCAGTAGATAATCAAATGAACATGAACAAGTGGTATGAAAAGGCGGAAGCAGATGTTGGATTCCACCAATGGCATTATCTACAAGATGAAACACAAGACAATAAATTTTATTTGAGCTTGATGAAGCGAATCAATTTCATTGAATACAACACGTTTGGGCTTTTAATTATTACGATTGATCCTGATCAGCTACAGACGATTATGCAGCAAGAGACACATCAGACAGTCGTTGTAGATGAAATGCACTCTATTGTTTCTTCTTCAAATTTAAAATTGATTGGTAAAAGTCTTGAAACCATTATTGAGATAGGTAGTCAGTTTGAAGAGGATTCTTTTTTTGAAAGCAAATTAAACGGCGAACCTGTGCATTTAATGGCGACAAGCTTATTTCCTGAGTTAAGCCAAAATGAACTTCGGATTGTCTCGATGGTAAATACAAATGAGATCGTAGGGGATGCGCAGCGACTTAGTCGCTTTGGGATGCTAGTAACTGGTATGGGCGCTACGTTTGCGTTGTTTTTGATTATGTGGTTTTCTTGGGGGTATGTAAATAGGCTTTTTGAGCTCAGTTCAACAATGAACATTGTTTCTAAAGGGAATTTGAATGCAAAGGTGGACATTAAAGGAAACGATGAACTTGGTCAAATAGCTGATCAATTTAATCAAATGATTGAACAATTAAGCTTCTCCCTTGCTCAAGTGCTTGAAGCAAATGAACAGAAGAATCTACTTGAACGAAAGCAAGATGAAATGAAATTTAAAATGATGGCAAGCCAGATTAATCCTCATTTCTTATTTAATACATTAGAGTCCATTCGAATGCGTGCTCTGATAAGGGAAGAGAAAGAAATCGCTACGGTAGTCAAGCAACTTGGTAAGTTGCTCCGTAGGAGTTTAGAGGTGGAAAGCAAATTAATTCCAATGGACGAGGAGCTAGAAATTGTTTGTAGTTATTTAGATATTCAATCATTTCGTTATGGGAACCGGTTTGTTTATCGAATTGATAGAGCTTCTTCTATTGGTCAACAACTTGTTCTGCCGTTAACGATTCAGCCGCTTGTTGAAAATGCCGTGTCACACGGTCTTGAAAAAAAGGGTGATAGTGGGATTGTAACAATATCGGTAAAATGGTGCGAAGCTGGTATTTTAATTAAAGTGAGTGATAATGGTGCGGGTATGCACAAGTCGCGTGAAGAAGAAGTGAAGAAGATGATAAATGATCCTCTGGAGCGTCCTGAAAACAGGATTGGATTAAGGAATGTTCATCAACGTTTAAAGATGCACTATCAAACAGATGGACTGAGGATTGAAACGAGAGAAAATGAGGGGACCACCATCAGTTATTTGATTCCAGTCGTTAAGGGTCGAGAGGAGGAAGTACAGCATGTATAAAGTAGTAATTGCTGATGATGAATGGATGATTCGTGAGGGCGTAAAAAAATTAATTGATTGGGAAGAATTTGGTTTTGAAATCGTTGGGTTAGCGAGTAATGGACAAGAAGCACTCGATCTATATAGACAGACAATGCCTGATTTAATTGTGAGCGATATCCGTATGCCAATTATGGATGGACTTGCACTAATTAAGCACATACGCACGGAAAATGAATCGATCGATTTTCTTGTGTTAAGCGGCTACGCTGATTTTCATTATGCGAAACAAGCAATTGGTCAACGAGTTGCTGGATACTTATTAAAACCATTAGATGAGGATGAGCTCATTCGTTATGTGAAAACAATTGCTGAAGAATTAAAGCAAAAAGAGAACGAGAGAAAAATGCGTGAGCGGAGTTTGCAAGTCGAGAGAGAGGAACTTGTTGTGAAACTTATTCAACAAGACAGCAACTGGGATAGATTAGAATGGAAGCGTCTTGGTTTATGCGCAGTGGGTTATCAAGTATTGCTTATAGATACTGAAAAAATGAATCTACAAGACATTCGTACAAAACTAAACCAACTCTCTGTCTCTTTTTCTATTGGTCGTTTATCTGGCTTGCTCTTATGTTATACGGATAGTCATGTATCAAAAAGGAATTGGACAAATCTCTTATCAACTTCATTACCTGAGGGGATTAAATGTGGGCTGGGGAAACGGGTCACAAACGGGCAAGCTATTTATCTTTCATACAAGTCGGCAAAAAAACGATTAGCCCATGTATTTTATGCAAGTGAGAGGTTTCTGCTAGACGATGCAATTCCAACGATCGAAGAGGGAGCAAAGCCGATTGCTGTGTTTGAAGAGCGTCTTTACCTTTCCCTCGATATGGGTGATATCGCTGCGGTTAAACAAACGATTCATACTTATGTTGATGAAATGGAAGAACGGATGCTCGATGAAGAGAAGTTGAAAACTCGGACAGTCAGCATGATGATGAACGTTGTGCACCGATTGATCGCAACAAGCACTCTTCAAAAAGAATGGGCCAAAAAAGGATATGAAGCAGTAGAGAAAGTTCAAGGAGCAAGTCATATTCAACAATTTCGTAATTTACTAGTTGAATGGTGTTCCCAACTAGCCGGGCAAATGGCTGTCCCAAGTACGGATGCAGCTGTAAAAAAGATGAAAGCAATTATGCATCATCGATACAATGAAGCGCTCCGGTTGGATACTCTCTCTTCCCTTTTAAATTACAATAGTGCGTATCTAGGTAAACTGTTTAAACAGGAGACTGGCGATTATTTTAATACGTACTTGGACAAAGTTCGCATTGAAAAAGGCAAGGAATTATTAAACGATGGATATAAAGTGTATGAAACCGCAGAGAAAATTGGTTATGCCAATGTTGATTATTTCCACCGTAAGTTTAAAAAGTACACAGGCGAATCGCCTTCAGCTTTTAGAAAGAAACGGCAGAGTTAAATTTTGACCTGATTTCTTATTTAATTACGCATGTATTCACTTTCCTGTTGCCCCATTAAGATAGAGCTAAGGAGGCGGGGGTGAAAATGAAGCTTCAAAAAAAGAAAGCGCATACAACGAGGGCGATGCCGCTTAGTCAAAAGCGGACGTTTTGGCAGATCGTCTTACAGCAACGGTATTTATACCTTATGTCATTACCATTTGTAGCTTGGGTTCTCGTGTTTAATTATTTGCCATTGTTAGGATGGACGATGGCTTTTCAAGATTATCGCCCAGGTGTTCCGTTTTACGCGCAAGACTGGGTTGGATTCAAGCACTTTATTGAACTCTTTCAAGATGAGCGTTTTTATCTTGTTTTACGCAATACTCTTGTTATGAGCATTATGGGGTTATTGGTGGGGTTTACGTTTCCTATTTTGTTTGCAGTGCTTTTGAACGAAGTGCGGCTTAAGGCATTTAAACGGACTGTCCAAACAGTCTCTTATTTACCTCACTTCGTTTCATGGGTGGTGGTAGCTGGAATCGTTACGAAGATGTTGTCTGTTGACGGTGGGATTATCAATGAATTACTCATTTCAACTGGATTAGCAGATCAACCAATTCAATTCATGACGAAGGGTGAATGGTTTTGGATTATTGTAACTCTCGCTGATTTATGGAAGGAAATGGGTTGGAATTCAATTATCTTTTTGGCAGCGATGGCAGGTGTTGACCCGCAGTTATATGAAGCGGCAAAAGTTGATGGCGCAAGCCGATTTAGACAAATTTGGCATATTACATTAACAGGTATTCGACCAACCATATTGGTTGTCTTGATTCTATCAATTGGTAGTTTAATAACCATTGGTTTTGAAAAGCAATTTTTATTAGGAAATCCAACAGTTGTTAATTATTCAGAAGTTTTAGATTTGTACGCGTTGAATTATGGAATCAATCTCGGTAGATTTTCATATGGGACAGCGATTGGTATTTTTAACTCGATGGTAGCGATTATTCTCTTGTTTATTGCAAATGGCATATTTAAACGGTATTCCAATCAAAGTGTTATGTAGGGGAGGAGGGACTATGAAACAAAAGGCAAGTATTCAGCTAAGTAAAGGTGATCGGATATTTAATTTTGCTAACTATACATTTTTAACACTAGTATTTATAGCGACGTTATATCCTTTTCTAAACGTGCTTGCTATATCATTAAACGATTCCACAGATACAGTAAGGGGCGGTATTTATATATGGCCCAGAGAGTTTACGTTGGAGAATTACCGGACAATCTTTGCATACGATCATTTGTTAACGGGATTTATGAACTCTGTTTTACGGACAGTTATCGGAACCGTGCTTGGCGTTTTGTCATCAGCGATGGTTGCATTTACGCTTAGTCGCGCTGATTTTCATGGTAAAAAATTTGTTTCAACTGTACTTGTACTAACCTTGTATTTTTCTGGCGGGTTAATCCCAGGTTACATGCTAATGAGAGAACTTAATTTGATTAATACTTTTTGGGTTTATATTCTTCCAGGTATGGTGAATGCATTTAATATCATTATTGTCCGTTCTTTTATGGACGGCCTGCCTTATTCATTGCAGGAGTCAGCCAAAATAGATGGCGCAAATGACTTTACCATTTTTTGGCGTATTATTTTGCCGCTTTGCACACCAGTGCTCGCAACCATTGCTCTTTTTGTTGCAGTAGGTCAGTGGAATGCCTGGTTTGATACGTATTTATATAACAGTTCAAATCCAGACTTAACGACGCTCCAATACGAATTAATGAAAATCCTTCAAAATACAACAATGGGAGCATCTGGAGATCCAAATGCATTTCGTGGAGTAGGTGGCGAACAAGCTGCGCAAAATGTATCACCTGAATCTATTAAAATGGCGATATCGATGGTGACAATTGTTCCTATCTTGCTTGTTTATCCATTCTTACAGCGCTTTTTCGTTCAAGGAATGACACTCGGTGCGGTAAAAAGCTAAGAAAAAAAGGGGGAGCTTGAACAATGAAAAGAAAAAACAGTTGGAAAGCAACAGCTACCGTCTCACTTGCAGGAATGGCTTTAATGACGCTATCTGCTTGTAATGACGAAGGCACAGTAGATGAAACAACAGAAGGGCCAATTACATTTACGTTATTTAGCTCGGATCCACATTCTCAATGGGACAATATGCAAAGCCCGGTTAGTCAACAAGTTATTGAAGAGACTGGCGTCACAATAAACCCCGAGTTTGATGTTAACGGCGGTGAACAAAAAATTGCCTTAATGGCTGCGAGTGGGGATTACCCTGATTTTATTCTACCTAAAGGATCAGCGAGCACACTTGTTAATGCGGGAGCTTTCGTAGATTTAACAGACTTAATTGAAGAACATGGACCTAACTTAAAGGAAGTTTACGGTGATTATTTTAATCGATTAAAGTGGAGCGAAGAAGATGAAGGGATCTATATTCTTCCAACTGCACCTGTGGATCATGTTTATTCAGAGCCGGGCAATGGGTTTATGCTTCAACATGAGGTTGTTAAAGAACTTGGTTATCCTGATATTCGCACGGTAGAAGATTTTGAAGAAGCTATTCGAACATATATGGAAGAAAATCCAACAATTGATGGTCAGCCAACGATTGGTTTATCGCTGCTTGCTGATGATTGGCGTATCATGATTTCGACGACGAACCCTGCTTTTTATGCGACGGGTGCTCCAGATGATGGGGAGTTTTATATTGACCCAGATACGTATGAGGCAACGATGCATTATCGCCGTGATGAAGAAAAAGAGTATTTCCGTTGGTTAAACCATATGAATGATGAAGGATTGCTTGATCCTGAAAGCTTTGTGCAAAAATACGATCAATATTTAGAAAAAATATCTTCTGGGCGTGTTCTCGGTCTAACTGATACGGATTGGCAAGTAGCAGATGCAGAGCGGGCTTTACGTGAGTCAGGAAAACAGGAACGGATGTATGGGATGTATCCAGTCACGTTAACAGAAGAATTCAAGCATCCAAACTTTCAGGACACCGGGTATCTTGGTGGCTGGGGAATCGGAATTTCAGTTGATAATGAAGACCCTGTCCGAGCCATTCAGTTTCTTGATTATCTAGCTTCAGAAGAAGGACAGATTTTGCAAAATTGGGGGATAGAAGGAGAGCATTATGAGCTTGTTGATGGACAACGAGTCATTTCAGAGGAAGAAATGGAAAAACGTAATAATAGTGCAAATTACGTAAAAGATACTGGCGTTGGTGTGTTAAAAGGCTTCTCACCGGTTTACGGTGATGGGGTAGAAGATTCTTCGGGTCAGACATTTACAATTGCAAACCCAGATCAGATAAAAGATGCTTACACAGAAGTGGAAAAAGAAGTGCTAGATGCTTACGGAGTGGAGTTTTGGAAAGACCTTTATCCCCAAGAAGATGAATTTCCAATTAAACCGTGGGGAGCAGCATACAATATCCCTGTGGATTCATCATCAGAGCTTAGGTTACAGCTACAAAGGTGTTTGGATATTGTGAAACGTAAAGTACCTGAAGCCATATTAGCTACTCCAGACCAATTTGATCATGTGTGGGACGAATTTATGAGTGAACTAGAAGCAGCTGGTGTGGAAGAAGCGGAAGCTGCCTACACGGAATTAATACAGACACGGGTTAAGTTGTGGGAGGACTAAGGAAACAAAATGTAGAAGAACCTGCGGTTGCAGGTTCTTTTTGATAGATTAGGCTGAAAGGGTGAGAGGATGCAAGTAAAAGAGAAGCGGCCAGCAAAAACATGGACAGAGGCTTATCCCATTGGAAATGGAAAAATGGGTGCGATGGTTTACGGTGGCAAAAAGGAAGAGTTCCTTTCTTTAAACCATGACTGTCTTTGGTCAGGTCCCCCAGATAGAAAAGAAAATCTAGACGCCTTTGAAAATCTCAAAAAGATTCGCTCAGCGATTAAGGAACAGAGTTGGAAACAAGTAGATGGTTTGGCAAAGCAAATGCTTGGTCCTTATACGCAATCGTATTTGCCATTTGGAGAATTACATTTAAATTTTCCATTAATAAAAGAGGGTCGTGAAGAGAACTATAAAAGATTGCTTGATTTGGAGACCGCTATGGTACAAGTAGAGGCAGGACCATATAGACGAACAATATTTGCAAGTGCTCCTGATAATCTAATTGTCATTCGATTGGAGTCAAATACAGGTACGGAGTTACGGTTCTCTGCTTCTTTGAGAACGAAATTAAAGACGATTAAATGGACAAATCAGAGTAGAGCAGGTATTGCAGGTTGGTGCCCTGAACATGTTGATCCAAACTATTATGAAACAAAAGAGCCAATTCGTTACAAAGCCTATGAAGAATCAGAAGCAATTCGATTTGCTGGTGCTATTCAACTCATTGAAACAGATGGGCAAAGTTCGCAAAGCAATCAAACATTAACAGTAGAAAAGGCGACCTATGCTACGATTGGCATTCACCTTGCGACAAGCTTTGTCAGTTATAAAAACCATAGAGGGACAAATCCAATTGAAGATATTGAACGTTCTTGTCACCGTATTGCTTCGCTCTCTTTTAATGAGTTGTACAAACGTCATTTGAGCGACTATCAAGAGTTATACCAACGAATGACGTTGACACTAAAGAAAACAAAGTCTTACGACCAAACGAGCACTTCAGAGCGCTTAAAAAATAAAAGGAAATCAGATGTTGGACGATCAGAGTTGCTTTTTCAAATGGGGCGGTATTTGCTTATTGCTAGTTCGAGGGAAGGGTCACAACCTGCAAACTTACAAGGAATTTGGAATCCACACATCCAAGCACCTTGGAGCAGCAATTATACGTTAAATATTAATGCACAAATGAATTATTGGCATGCAGAAACGGCTGGCTTGCCGGAATGTCATCGTCCTTTGCTTCATTTCATTAAAGAACTGGCACAGGAAGGAAAGCAGATCGCGACATCCCATTATGGTTGTAGAGGATGGACAGCCCATCATAATAGCGATATATGGCGACAAGCTGCGCCGGCAGGAGGGTTTGGAGACGGAGATCCAGTTTGGGCACTATGGCCAATGTCAGGCCCTTGGCTTGCGCGTCATTTGTGGGAGCAAGTTGCTTTTTCAATGGACCTAAACGATTTAGAGAAACATGCGTATCCTGTCCTTCGTGAAGTTGTTTTATTTTGCCTTGATTGGCTGATTGAAGATGATGAAGGAATACGTATAACAAGACCGTCTACTTCACCGGAACATCGCTTCATAACAGAGGGTGGCGTGTTAGCGGCTGTGTCAGAAAGTGCGACGATGGACCTCGCTGTAATCGAAGATGTGTGTACGATCTTTTTAAAAGCAAGCGAATGGTTGCAACTAGAAGATGAATTGATGATTGAAGTATACGAGGTATTAACGAAATTAAAAAAACCATTGATTGATTCCGATGGTACCCTCCTTGAGTGGACAACGAACTATAGAGGGGAAGACGACAAACATCGTCATCTTTCTCATCTTTATAGTGTGTATCCTGGAGACGGATGGACACAGTCAAACCAACCAATGTATTACCGGGCAGCCAAACAGGCGCTTCTCAAACGGGGTGAAACTGGGACTGGCTGGAGTCTTGCTTGGAAGCTGTGTCTATGGGCTCGTTTTTTGGACGGTGACCATACGAATCACTTCGTTCAAAAGGCACTTAACCTTGTGACGGAAGAATCAGAGCAATATGAAGGTGGTGGTGTGTATCCAAATCTCTTTTCTGCCCATCCGCCGTTTCAAATTGATGGGAATTTTGGTTTTACTGCAGGCGTCATAGAGTGTCTTATTCAATCTCATGAAGGATTTCTTCGCATATTACCTGCTGTACCAACTGATTGGAAAGAAGGGAGAGTAACAGGCGTTCGTTGCAGGGGTGGTTTTATTGTTGATTTACATTGGGAGAACGGGGAAGTCGACAATTGTACAGTGTCATCTTCCGTGAAAACCCTTTGCACACTTGTGTTTCCAAATACGGTAAGAAGGGTAGGGATGGAGAGGCAGATAGAGGCAGCTGAACTGTATTCATTTGAAGCGGAAGCAGCTGCAACTTATTCTTTTAGGCGAGATCGTTCCTGAAAGATGAATCATGCAGCAGTCATTTCCCAGGCAATGACTAGATAAGGTAATGCCAAGAAGCAAAAGCTGATAGCGAAACAAGCAGAATTGTGCCATCTCTTAAGAAGTTTCGTCGCTTCAAAAGGTTCTCGCTTAAAAAGCGAGAATAAACTGTAAGCGTAAGAAACGATCAAGGCATAGGCGGTGGTCTTTTGGACAAGGAACACGAATGTGCAAGGGAAGCACAACTTTGTTTGGAAGGTTATATTGGTAGAAAAACAAAGCTTGAGCGTGCAACAGAAACGAAATGGGAATTTAAGTGTGAGCAAAGGTGTCTATACACTATTCGTCGAAGTGATGGCGCTATGTTTTATATGGATAAGCTCATGTGTTTATTTGTCCTTGGCGCTGAAGATAAAGCAAAAGAGGATTTGCTTTTACGTCTTCTGCTCCGTTTTCCAGCTGGAGCGAAACTCTTCAGCGAGGATAGGGAGTCGTATTATGTTCAGGTTGTTGAAGAAGGAAGACGAGGACGAAAAGAAATAACCGAATTCCGCGTGGCAAAAGGTTCAGGATTAATGTATGCTAAAAAGGGTCGCCTTTGGTCCCGTAAGCCGTCAGTGGCGAGTTAGCAGGAGAAGTGTGGATGTAGTTTAAGAACAAATTATTGAACAGAAAAAGTGAATGACAAAAAGGAATTTACGCTAATGTGTAGAATTAGTAGATATAGAAAAGAGAGGATCTTGCACCCATCCTCTCTTTTCTAGTATAGCTGAAGGAGAAAACAATGAAGGAAAATGAAAAGGGAAACAAACTCTTGGATTGGGGAAAGTCTTTTTTTATTGCCCTTGGTCTTTTCTTTATTATCCAATTCTTTTTGGCTACGTCTTTCATCGTGCAAGGCGAGTCAATGGAACCGACGCTGACAGATGGGAATCGAATGGTTATAAATAAGATAGGATATACGTTTTCTGACCCAGATCGGTTTGATATTGTTGTGTTTCATGCAAATGGACAAGATAATTATGTGAAGCGAATCATTGGTTTACCAGGCGATCATATATCTTATAAAGATGATCAGTTATATATCAATGGAGAAAAGGAAGAAGAACCATATTTAGACGAAGTAAAGGTTTCGACTACGGATGGTTTAGACACCTACACAAATGATTTTACACTTGAAGAGCTGACAGGAGCTTTTGAAGTACCTGAAGACCATATTTTTGTTTTAGGGGACAACCGAAAAAATAGTTTAGACAGTCGTCGGATCGGTTTTATCCCGATAGAGGACATTATCGGTTCAGCGAGTGGCGTTTATTGGCCGTTGAATCAAGCCGGCTTTTTAACGAAGTAATCGGAGAAGGAGAGCCCTTCTCCGATTTTTTTATTGCATTCCAAAATAGATAAAGTGAAGTGAATGTGATTGTGATCAGGTAAGCGTTGTCATTAATAAGTAGATTGGCATCGATATTCAAGTCATTCATTCAAATCAGTTAAATGAATGCGGTAAAACGCTTTACGAAAGTCAGATGGCGTCATCCCCTCTGACTTTTTAAAGAGACGCATAAAGTATTTCTCATCGTAAATACCTACATCAAAAGCGACTTCTCTTATGGTTTTCCTTGTACGCGATAGAAGGTCTTTGGCTTTTGTTACTTTCACAAGAGCGATGTATTTTTGTAAGGGCATTCCCATTTGTTGTTTAAATTGCCTTGTCAAATAATCTGAATTGTAATTAAATTGATTCGAGACGCGTAAGACACTCATGGGCTCATGAGAGTGAACGCGAATCCATTCAATCACATGGGCGATGTTCCTTTCCATCTCCACATGTTTTTTTGTGTTTGAGTAGGATGCTATTGTTTGTTCAGACAGTTCAATTAACAGCGAGGTCATTAGGTAACTTGCTCCAAGAAACGTATGAGAGCCTGAATGTGCTAGGTCAGTAAGTTGATTAAATAAGATATTTAGACGCTCAATCTTTTGTGGCTTAAAAAAGACTGGAATAAAAATAGAAGAGCTAAGAAGATGACTGTTTGGCTCCTGTCGAAACTGCATCATTTGCTGATCCATTTGTTTTTTCGAAATAGGTATGGCATCGTCATTCTCTAAATAAAAGTGGAACCAATAATAGGACAAGCCTGGTTCTGATTTGATGTGTCCTCGGTGTTCTACGCCCTTCTTTAGCAAAAGGGTATTACCAGGACCTAGATGATAAAGTTGGCTTTGTTGTTCGATTTCTAATATGCCTTTAATGCCGATTAACAACACATAACTAGCAAGTGTTCGTGTAGGATGTAAAAACGGCTTCGTAGCATCAACACGTCCTGCAGAAGCGTAGCGAACAGGATAGAGGACATTCATCATGAAATAATCAGGCATTCATTTAACACCACCTTCTTTTGGCTATCGTAATAAAGGAAAGCGGAAATGTCCACCTTTTCTGATAAATGAGCTACCGACAATGGAGAAAGTGCTTGTTATGATCAATAATGAAAAGGCTTACATTTGATGAGGAGGTCTCAACTTATGGTTGAACAAGTAAAGGCAGACGTTAAAGTAATTGACCCATTTTGGGGCAGGTATATTGATTTAATTAAAGAAAAAGTACTTCCGTATCAGTGGGCCGCACTCCATGACGAAGTTGAGGGGGCAGTGCCTAGTCACGCCATCAAAAATTTCCGAATTGCAGCAGGTGAGGAAGATGGCGAATTCCAAGGATTTGTGTTTCAAGACAGTGATGTAGCAAAGTGGATTGAAGCAGTGGCTTATACACTTGCTGAAAGACCAGATAAAGCACTTGAGTCTTCTTGCGATGAATTAATTAGACTGATTGGCAAAGCGCAACAGCCAGATGGGTATCTTAATACCTATTATACAATTAAAGCTCCAGGAAAAAGATGGACAAATTTGCGTGATAACCACGAGTTATATGTGGCTGGGCATTTTATTGAAGCCGCAGTCGCTTATTATGAAGTAACAGGAAAAACGTCATTATTAGATGCGATGTGCAAGTTTGCAGATTATATTGCTCAAGTATTTGGGTCGAAGCAAGGACAGCTGCAAGGGTACGATGGTCACCAGGAGATTGAACTTGCACTGTTAAAGCTGTATCGTGTTACAAATGTCGAACGCTATTTGCGACTGAGTCAGTTCTTTATTGAAGCAAGGGGGAAACAGCCTCATTTCTTTGATAAGGAAGCTAAAAATAGGGGAGAGAAGGAGGGGTTTTGGTTTAACAATAGCTACCGATATTCCCAGTCACATATACCAGTGCGTGAGCAACAAACGGCCGTTGGTCACGCTGTTCGTGCTGTTTATATGTATACGGCGATGACCGATTTAGCAATGGAAACGCGCGATGAGAGTTTGGCTGAAACATGCAGAACGTTATGGAATAATGTTGTTAACCGGCAAATGTATGTTACCGCAGGAGTTGGTTCTGCTGAATACGGGGAAGCGTTTAGTTTTGATTATGATTTGCCTAATGATCTCGCATACACAGAGACATGTGCCTCGATTGGACTTGTGTTTTGGGCCAAAAAAATGTTGGAACTCGAAGCGGATAGCCGCTATGCAGATGTGATGGAGCGGGCGTTATATAACGGAACAATAAGTGGGATGGAGCTTGATGGAACAAAGTTTTTTTACGTCAATCCACTTGAAGTTTGGCCAAAAGCTGCTCATCATCGTCACGATTTAAAGCATGTGAAACCAAATCGCCAGCCTTGGTTTGGATGCGCTTGCTGTCCTCCAAACATAGCGAGATTAATTGCAGCAATCGGGTCTTATATTTACTCCGCAACTGAGCGTACAGGATATGTCCACCTCTATATTGGAAGCGAGACGTCTCTGGATATTGGAGGTCAATTAGTAGAACTTGTACAACGTTCTCATTTTCCTTGGAAAGGAGATGTTCACATTGATGTAAACGTTGAAAAAAATGCCTTGTTCACACTCTCTTTTCGAGTGCCAGGGTGGGCTCGAAATTATCAGATTACCGTGAATGGAGAGAAGGTAGTCGCAAGAATCGAGAAAGGCTACGCCTCTATCGAGCGTGAATGGCAAAGTGGAGATCAAATCAAATTGTCGTTTCCGATGGAAGTAGAAAGGATACATGCCCATCCAAAGGCAAGAGCAAATGCAGGCAAGGTTGCTTTGCAGTATGGTCCTATCGTTTATTGTGTGGAGGAAGTAGACAATGGAGGAGGAATACATCGTTTAGCCGTAAAAACGAGTGAAGCAATTGAAGCTTCTTATCAGGAAAACATTTTATATGGAGTGAACATACTTACTGGAAAAGCTTTACGCTTAGAAGATCCTGTAGAAGAACAGCTGTATGTGCGGGAAGAAGAAATAGAATCGTATGAAGTGCCATTCACAGCGATTCCTTATTATGCATGGGCAAATCGGGGTGAAGGAGAAATGGCTGTTTGGCTACGTAAAGTGTAAGGAGTACAGCGTGGATGGGGGTGTCAAGATGGAGATCCGAGTGAAAGGTGTTTCAGTTGTTTGCTGTCTGCTAATGTTAGGGCTGTCTGGATGTATGACACATGAAGTAAGTAGTGGGGATGAAATTGAATTGCGCTTTACTTATTGGGGTGGTCCACTTGAACGAGAGGCTATAGAAACACTTATTGATTCGTTTAACTCTCAGCATCAGGGTATTAAAGTAAATGGTCAGCTTGTTCCAATTAATAACTATGTTGAAAAAATGAATGTCATGGCAGCTTCTAAAACATTGCCTGATGCTGGCTATTTTCCAGAGGGCAGTTTGTATCCGTGGGTCGAAAATAAGATGTTACGTGATCTAGCTCCGTTGCTTCAATCAGACCAATCGAATGAGAAGTTAGACTACACGTTATACCAGTTCAACGGTGGACCTATCGCTGGGGGCAGTGTTGCAAATGAAGTAATGAATATTTATTACAATAAAGACTTATTCGAAGAAGCTAAAATGCCGCTCCCTCCAACAAATGCAGATGAAGCCTGGACGTGGGAAGAGTTTGTAGAAGTGGCCAAGAAGCTGACTGTAGATCGTGATGGCAATTCGGCAGACCATCCGAATTTTAACAAAGATAGAATTGAAACATATGGCGTAAGCAATATAACTGGTTGGCTGGATTCTTTCTTATTCAGCAATGGAGGAGGATTTGTTGATCAAACAGGGAAAAATTTACTGATTGATTCTCCTGAAACGATTGAAGTTTTGCAAGAAGTAGCTGATTTAATGCATGTCCACCATGTGATGCCACGACCGTCAGATTTGTCCACCGTTCCAGCTACAGATACAGCTCTGCTGACAAAGCGCGTAGCAATGGCAATCGATGGTCAATGGGCCATGCAGGAGTTAGGACGAGCGAGTATAGAAGACGGTTTAAATTTAGGTATTGGCGTGCTCCCCTTCTTTAAAGAACCCGCAACAACGAATTACGGAACGCCGATTGTGGCATTTGAAACAGGAAAGGAATCTGTCCATAAAGATGCAGTTGATGTGTTTTTAGCCTATATCATGAATCCAGAAAATGTACTGCCACTTATTCAAGAAGGTCTTTGGATGCCGAATGAAACGGTTTGGTACGAAGAAGATTCCAAAATAAATGAATGGACGAATACACCCATTCACCCGCCGGAATATAAAGAAGCGGTAATTGACTGGGCAAAGGAATATGTTGTTCAAAATCCTAATTATTTCTGGGACGATCGCCAGTTGGCGGGTGATATCATTACTCCTGCTTTAGATCGACTGTGGCTAAATCATAAAACAGCAGAAGAAGTCGTCCGTGAAGACATTATACCTCGAATGGACAAACAATTTGGTGATAAATACAAATAACGGCCAATCGCTTAAAGGGGGATTGCGTATGAAGCTTGAACCGTTAAAGCAACGATTACTCACGAAGAAAAGAATGAATTTTTCGAAAAAAGAGAAGGTTTTTGGTTATTTATTTACATTACCTGCTATTTTAGGCTTGCTGCTTTGGACATTAGGCCCTATACTAGCAAGCCTTATACTTAGTTTCACAGACTATCAAGTGATCTCTCCGGGAATTAATTGGATTGGCTTTGAGAATTATTTTACGATTTTCAGAGAAGATTTGTATTTTAAGCAATCACTTGTTGTGACCCTGTATTTTGCGATTGCAAGTACTGCTGCGACCCTTGCGGCAGCTTTGTGCATTGCCTTGTTGATGAATATGAAAGTAAAGGGCCAAGGGATTTGGCGAACTTTATATTATTTGCCTGTACTCGTGCCTGCAGTAGCCGCAAATATTTTATGGATGTGGCTTTTTAATCCAGAATTTGGAATGTTAAATGGGATCCTCCGTTTTTTCGGGCTTCCTGGTTCAATGTGGATTTATGATGCAGCCACAGTTATTCCTTCCCTTGTGTTGCTTAGTGTATGGGGATGTGGAGGAGCGGCACTCATATTTTTGGCTGGGCTTCAAGATATCCCAAAAGACCAATTGGAAGCAGTCGAACTTGATGGTGGAAATACTTGGCATAAATTTCGTTTTGTTACGATTCCAACACTTTCACCGATTATATTCTTTAACTTAATAATGGGGCTGATCGGTGCTTTTCAAACTTTTAATCAGGCCTACATCATGACAAATGGTGGACCAAACAATGCTAGTCTGTTTTATGTATATTTAATTTATCGTGAGGCGTTTGTAAATAGTAGGATGGGTTATGCAAGTGCACTTGCATGGATCCTCTTTATTGTTGTAATGATTTTTACGTTAGTTATATTTCGTTGGGGGAAGGGTTGGGTATTTTATGGGGGGGCAAAGTAATGAAGGGAATAGCATTTAAAGCAATTGCCTATGGTTTGTTGTTTGTTGGAGCAGGACTCTCCCTTATTCCATTCTTTTGGATGGTACGCAGCTCGTTTATGACTACGACGGAAATCTTTCACTTTCCTCCTAAGCTATTACCAGAAACGTGGTTATGGGGAAACTTCCTCGAGATTTTTAATGTTGTACAATTCAGTCTTTATTTTAAAAACACCTTGTTTGTGCTTATCCCTGTAATTATAGGCACGGTCGTGACGAGCTGTATGTGCGGATACGGATTTGCAAGATTAAACTTTCCAGGAAGAAATATATGGTTTGCTTTAATAATTGCAACGATGATGTTGCCTCCAGCAGTGACGTTAATTCCAACGTTTATGTTGTGGACAGAGATTGGTGGGATTAATACATTTTGGCCGCTTGTGTTACCAAGTTTCTTTGGAGGCGGAGGTTTCTTTATTTTTTTGATGCGGCAGTTTTTTATGAGCATTCCAAAAGAACTTGATGAAGCAGCATTAATTGATGGTGCAAATTATGTTCAAATATTTGTCTTTATTCTTTTGCCTCTAGTAAAGCCAGCAATATTAGTTGTTTCCTTTTTTACTTTTACGAACGTTTGGAACGATTTTTTTGGTCCTTTAATTTATTTAAATGATGAATCGATGTTTACTTTGGCATTGGGCTTATTACAGCTTCAAGGAAGCTATACATCTGATTGGAATTTAATTATGGCTGCGGCGACTGTAATGACAGTTCCAGCTATCCTCATCTTTTTCCTAGGACAGAAATATTTTGTTGAGGGCATAACATTGACAGGGATAAAAGGGTGAGAACAAACGAGTTTGATAATAACGATTCTTCGAGGCTAGGTGAAGATAGTCAACTATGTAGTTGACTATTTTTTTGTAGTATACTTAACCATATGGAACGTTTAGAAAATATGGTGCATGTTCTGTCTAATCCAGTGAGAAGAAGAATGGTTGTATTGAGAGGCAGAAGCTTTGACAACGGTTCATCAATAGGCTCTTTTTATGAGCGGTTTTGGAATCAACGAAGTGCAAAAAAACGAAAAAATAAGGACGCTGATGATAAAAGATGAGTGAGTATTCAACAACAACTTTAACAATGAAAAGGCATTTCAATGTTTCAAGTGAACGAGTATACGATGCTTGGTTAAATCCGGAAATGATGAAAAAATGGCTTTTTACATTAGAAGCAACAAATCAGAAGGCGGCAAATGATCCGCATGAAGGTGGAACATGGGAAATTATTGATCGCCGAGAAGGAAAAGATTATCGAGCAATTGGCGATTACCTCGTAATTGATCGTCCTAAAAAACTTCTGTTTACCTTTAAGATGCCACAATTTAGTGAGACTGTAGATCACATTACAGTCGTATTTGAACCAGTAGGCAATGGGTGTGATATGACATTTAGTCAAGAAATCATCGTTCCCCATGAAGAAAATTGGACAGAAGAGAATATCGAAAAAGCATTAACAGAGTTTCATGATGGAAGTGAACATGGGTGGAATTTAATGTTTATCGGTTTAAAGCAATTAGTTGAGGAAGGGTTTATTTCTTTTGAGAAAGACGTGTAAGAACGTTGAGCTAGAAGATGCAATCTTTGATAAACAAGTGAAGAAGAAACACTCTTATTCATTCAAGCTGTCTGAACAAATTAGAATAAAGTTGTAGGGAGGGGGCTCAAATAATGAGTTCCCTCCTTTTTTAACCTCACTAATCATCCATTTCCAAGTGACTAAAAACTCCGGCTAAAATGAAGACCCCTATATAGACAAGCTCCTCTTAGAAAAAGTAATCACTAGTAAACCCACACTTATGCTTTAAGTGATCCAACAAACGAAATGTAATCAAAAGATAAAATAAAATCTGTTAATAAAATCATTATAAGGTGAAAGATCACTAGGCTTGAATCAAGAGGAAATCACTGATACATGATGTTCTTAAATCTAAACGCATCTTATGTAAAACATATGCACAAAAGTGCAAATGGGATTTGAATTTATTTACATATGCAAAAATCAATTGACTATGTGCGATGAAAGCGTTTATATTCATGTTGTTGAAAACACAAATGATCAAATATTGCACATATGTGCAAGTGGGGTAGAGGTGATTGCATGAAGTGGCAGGAGGAACGTCAACTTGTACTCGTTGCAAAAATGTATTACGAAGAAGCACTCACACAGAATGAAATTTCCAAACGTCTCGGCGTGTACCGTACAACGGTGACGCGGATGCTTCAAAAAGCTAGAGACGAAGGGATTGTGCAAATAAAGATTGCTAGTACACATCGTGTTCGAGTTAATCTTGAGAATGAGTTATGTAAAAAGTTTGGTTTACTGGAAGCTGTCGTTGTACCGATTGAAAGCCAGACAAGAGACGAACGACTTGAAGCTTTAGGGCAATCCGGTGCGGAATTGCTTGATCGAATCTTAATAGATGGCGATGTTGTAGGACTTGCCTGGGGGGATACACTTGGGACGATGTCAGAGGTGATGTCTTCATTTAAAAAAAGAGATGCTACTTTTGTTCCGATCGTTGGCGGTCCAGGGAAGATGCATGTAAAACATCATATTAATACAATCGTTTACAATTTTGCGCGTGCGTTTAAGGCAAGGTCGCAATACATTGATGCTGCTGCAATCGTTGAGTCGGCAGACGCGCAAAAAGAAATAAGTAGATCAGCTTACTTACAAGATGTGTTGAAGTTGTGGCAACAAATGACCGTTGCTGTCATTGGGATAGGTGCGCTTTTTCGGTCGTCGAACCTGGTGTGGAGTGGGTTTATTGGGGAGGAAGAGAAAGAATTGCTTGAAGAGAAAAAAGTGATTGGTGATATTTTGTCTCGTTTTTACACGATTGATGGAAAAGAAGCACAATCTACTCTTAGTGAACGGACCATTGCTATTGAGCTTGAACGCTTAAGAAAAAATCGGACAACAATTGCAATTGCTGAATCAAAAGAGAAAGTACCTTCTATTATTGGTGCACTTCATGGGGGCTATATCACGCATCTTGTTACGGATGAGGAAACAGCAAACGATATCATGAAGTGGGGGGGGACAAAGTAGTGGTGATTCTACTAGCTGTTCTATGTTTGGCTGTCGGTTTTTTGCTGCAAAGCGTGTTAGGTTTTTGGCAAATCAAGAATTTTAATGAGCGTTATCGTGAGATGCGCGAAGAGGGACAAGTCGCCATTGGACGATCAAAAGGGATTGTTCGAACTGGTGTGATCTTGATGCTATTAATGGATCGAAAGGATAACATCATTCGCGCAGAGCGTATGCAAGGAATGACGATCTTTGCAAGATTTAAAGAAGTACCTACTCTTGCAGAACAGCCGCTCTTTTATATGGATCAACCAGTCGAAGCTCGTTTAGATCGGTTTACAAAGAAAGCGCTTCATGATGCGCGCCATGTGTACCAAGTTGTGAAAGCAGGAGGAGAAATTAAGCCTCCGAAAGCACCACTATCAAAATTGTTTTCAGTATTTACAAGAAAGCGTGAGGTGAATGGATAATGGATTTTCTAATTCGTGCAGCGGAAGGATTTATTGGTTTATTTGAAGAGGGAGCCCAAACGTTTGTTGGTCTCGTCGTTGATATCGTTCCGTTATTAATTATGTTGCTAGTCGCAATGAACGCAATCATTCATTTTGTGGGTCAGGAACGGATTGAGAAGTTGGCGATGAAATCGTCGAAGAACATCTTCACTCGGTATCTTGTTTTACCTGTTATTGGTACATTCTTTTTTCTGAATCCAATGACCTTATCGTTAGGACGTTTTTTACCTGAACGTTATAAACCTGGTTATTATGCCTCAGCGAGTTATCATTGCCACTCTATGAATGGGTTGTTTCCACATGTAAATCCAGCGGAGTTATTTGTATTTCTTGGTGTTGCTGCGGGGATTACCCAACTTGGCTATTCAACAGCAGAACTTGCTTTACGTTACTTCCTAGTAGGGGTTGTTATGAATATGATTCGGGGACTTGTAACGGACTGGATGGTTTATTATGTCGAGAAGCAACAAAAAGTAAAGTTAAAAACGACAATGGGCGATTCAGTAGGAGGAACAAACAATGGCTGAGTATAAAGCGGTTCGAGTGAAAAAAGGCTCTGGTGGTTTTGGTGGACCACTCGTCATTAAACCAACAGAAAAAAAGAATAAAATTGTTAATATAACGGGAGGCCCAATCTCTGATGTCGGTTCAGCACTGGCGGAACTGACAGGAGCAGAACTTATCAATGGCTTCAAAACATCGGTTCCAGAAGACGAAATAGCAGCGGTCATTATTGATTGTGGAGGAACATTAAGAGCGGGGTTATATCCGAAGAAGAGAATTCCGACAATCAATATTATGGCTACTGGTCAAAGTGGGCCAATGGCAAAGTTTATTATAGAAGATATTTATGTTTCTGGTGTAAAGCCAGCACAGCTAATGATGCTTGATGAGAATGGAGAAGAAGCTGCTACGGCTAATCGGTTGGAACAATCTGTTCTAGAAAAAGCAACGGAAGAAGGAAAAAAAAGTTCGTACGATACTAGCAAGAAAATTACAGATCAAAATGATAACCTAATGGCCAAGATTGGCAAGATGATGGGCGGGGTTGTGAATGTCTTTTATCAAGCGGGACGTGATGCAATTGACACCGTTCTAAAGACAATTCTACCGTTTATGGCGTTTGTCTCTCTATTGATCGGTTTAATTTTAGCATCTGGTATTGGTGATGTGATTGCCAATATTCTAACACCTCTTGGGGGCACAATATGGGGCTTGCTCATTTTATCTGCAATTGTTTCTTTTCCGCTCTTATCCCCTTTTCTTGGGCCAGGAGCTGTTATCGCACAAGTCATTGGAACATTAATTGGTGTTGAGATTGGTCGTGGTAATATACCTCCTCAATTTGCCTTGCCTGCTCTTTTTGCGATTAATGCTCAAGCGGCTGCAGACTTTGTTCCAGTTGGACTTGGCTTAGCTGAAGCAGAACCAGAAACGGTTGAAGTAGGTGTGCCAGCCGTTTTATATGGGAGGTTTTTAACCGGTGCACCAACCGTATTTGTAGCGTGGTTAGCGAGTTTCGGTATGTATGATTACTAAATTTAGGAGATGTAGAAATGATTTATAAAACGACAGTAACAAAGATGGGGCCGAGCGCTGGAGATTTCTTAGAGGAGAACATGATTATTTTATTTAAAGATAATGCACCAGAAGAACTTGCCGAATTCTGCGTGCTTCATGAAGAAAACGAGCTTAATGGTGAAGTTGTGAAAGGAGATACGATTACTATTGCTGGTAGTTCATTTAAAGTAACCGCTGTTGGTGAAGCTGTCGGAAAAAACTTACGTGCACTTGGCCATATCACCATTAAAGCAGATGGTGCAATGGAGGCTGAATTGCCAGGGACGTTATCTGTAGAAGCGAATGAATTACCTAAAATCGAAGCAGGCCATACAATTACAATTACGAGATAAATAGAGGAGTGGAGATAACATGAATCAAATAGAGAAAACAGCTGTTGTTGCGGGTGGAGGACAAAATTTAGGTGAGCATATTAGCTTACGTTTAAGCAAAGAAGGGTACAGCGTTGTCGTAGCTGATCTACAAGAAGAAAAAGCAAAAGCTGTTGCTGCAAAAATTACAGCAGAAACAGGCAATGATACGCTTGGAATTGGGTTTAATACAACAAACGAAAATGATGTCGCCAACGTCATGAAGTTGACGGTTGAAACCTTTGGTTCACTTGATTTGCTTGTGTATAACGCAGGTGTGGCTCGGAGCACGAAGATTGATTCATTTACAAAGGAAGACTGGCAACTTTCCCTGGATGTTAATTTAACAGGATACTTTTTATGCGCACGTGAAGCAAGCAAGTGGATGATGGAACAGAATCATGGCAATATCATTCAAATCAATTCGAAGTCAGGAAAAGTAGGTAGTAAACATAACGCAGCTTATTCTGCTTCGAAATTCGGTGGAGTGGGCTTAACGCAAAGCTTAGCGCTTGATTTAGCTGAACATAATGTTCGTGTGAACTCGATTATGCCAGGGAACCTCCTATCTTCACCAATGTTTCAAAGCTTAATACCTTCATATGCAAAAAAGCTAGGCATCTCTGAAAGTGAAGTAGAGCAAGTTTATACAGACAAAGTCCCGTTAAAGCGTGGTTGTACGTATGATGACGTTGCTAATGCAGTTGTTTTTTACAGTTCTGAACAAGCATCGTATATGACAGGGCAGTCAATTAATGTGACTGGTGGACAAGTGATGTTTTAATAATAAAGGAGGTTTTAAAATGTCTTTTACTTTACTTATGGATGGGGCAAATGCGGACGTATTTCGTTCTCTGTCTCAATTTCTGCCATTGGATGGTGTGACAACCAATCCAAGTATACTAGCAAAAAACACGACAATCTCGGCAGAGGAGCAATTGGTACGAATAAATGAAGTATTGTCTCCAAATCAACCGCTCCATGTACAAGCAATTGCTGAAACGGTTGATGGAATACGGAAAGAAGCAGAGCAAATTAGAAATGCATTTGAGCGCGAAATATGCATTAAAGTGCCCGTTTCTACAGAAGGCATGAAGGCTATTAAACATCTTGTACAAGATGGAGTGACAATAACAGCAACTGGCATCTTTACTACACAGCAAGCATTTTTGGCAGCGAAAGCAGGGGCAAGTTATGTAGCTCCTTATGTGAATCGGATTGATATTCAGCATGGAAACAGTATGGAGGTTATTAGACGCATTCGACAGCTATTTGACACGTATGGAATGCCAGCTCGGATTCTTGCTGCTAGCTTTAAAAATGTACGGCAAATTGAAGAAGCCATGCTTGCGGGCGTACATGAAGTGACTGTTGCTCCAGATTTATTAGAGGTGTTGCTCAATCATCAAGGAACAGACGCTGCGGTGAAACAATTTACGAACGAGTTCAGTAATGCATTTGGTGAAGGGAAAACACTATTTGAATAATGAGCGAGACGTCAACTAAATAAGGTTGACGTCTTTTGTTAATACTACGAGACAGACAAGCAAGCGTGCATGATTATTAATAGGCATGTTATACTGAGCCTACTTTATAAAGAAACGGAAAGGATGTTCAATTTGACGAACCATCAAGCACTTATAGCTGTATCGTATAAGTTCTTTCAAATGATTAGTGATGAGTTAAATGTGAATACAGCTTATGTCACAAGGCGGGATCCAAATGCAATGATGGTTCTTAGCTCATTCAACAAGGATGAAATGATTATTCCGGAAGGATATGCTGTTGATTACGGGGAGACGTATTGCCGCCTTATTATTCAAAATGATGAAGATGTGATGCACACAAACAATTTGGCGACTTTTAACCTAACACGAGAGCTAGAAGTGACGGAACAATTAAGCGTCAAAGGATTTTTAGGAGTAACATTAAGAGACTTTAACGGGGATGTTTTTGGTACGTTATGTGTGATGGACAAGGAGGAAAAACAATTTACCGAGGAAAACATTGCTTTCTTAAAAAACATCGCAGACATTCTTTCTTACTTAATCGATTTAGATGAAACAACTCGAAATCTTGATTTATTAAGTGTACCAATTATTCCAATAAAAGCGGGTGTGGCGATTTTATCGTTACAAGGAAATATAAACGCAACAAGAAGCACAAAAATACTCGAAGAAACATTGGATTATGCAGCAGTAAATAAAGTGCGCTACTTTATTGTTGATTTATCGCAGCTCTTGTTATTAGAACAACGTTTTCCAGCTGTCTTAAAGAATATCTTTATGTCATTAAAGATTATGGGTGTTCGTGTATTTGTGACCGGTTTAACTGCAGAGATCGTTCTGAAAGGCGCGGCTAGAGATGAGCTTATTGATCTTGATATCGCTTTTGTGAAAAACATTGAAGAAGCATTAAACGAGGTAGGATACACGCTTAATTAAATGAGGTGTGTAATGAATAGGAATAGGCCAGAAAAAAAACGAGTGAAAGCTCGTTTTTTTTTAATTATAGAATTGTAATTGTTTCGCTAATAGGTAGGCAATCTCTTTGCGGTTAAACATGTTTTTCATGTTTTCATATCCAGGTCGATCTAATAGGACTGTGTTTTTTAGAACGTCACATTGTGGCGATGTTTGAGAAATCGATAACATGCCGTCTTGTTCAACTAAGTATGTTTCCGTAGTCGTTTCAATGTCCAGTTTATAATCAACTAGATGGAGCAATTTTAATATTTTGACGGCTTGGATTAGTTCAGGATCTTGGTTCATAAGATCCTCCTTTCATACAGGAACAAGCAGTTTTCAACTGTTAAGCAGGTTTTATTTATACGTCATTGCGATTACGTTCCAGTCATGTTGATTTGGAAGTAAATGTGTGTTCAGTTTATTTGCAAATGAGTGGGCGGCTATCGACGTGGAGAATTGTTTTTCTCTATGGCTGCTAGAATCCTTTAGGCTAATATATTCCCCGTTTATTTTACGAACAAGTTTATAGATATCGGGGCCTCCTAAATAATAGATTCAGCTAAGTAAGCTGTCAATTTAGTATGACATTTTTTACTCTTAAAAGACAGCAATTTATACGTAAATAGTCCAAATTCCCACATTATTAGGATTTTAAACATTATTTTTGTTGATGAACGTGTTTATGACTTTTGTTATGAAGGAAAATACTTAGATCGTGTCATAGAAAAGGCGTGCTTTCTATAATCATGAGTAAATCTAGTATATGGAAAGCAAAGAATCGAATGATTAAGGAAAATGAAAAGAAGCTCTTCTTGTGAGACTTAGAACAGTTACGGCGTGAAAGGCAGTTGATGCGTTTAAATATGGAAGAAAGGCGCTTTTTCAAGACGCACATTCGGTTACTAGCAAGTGTGATAGAAGAGAGCGATAACTTGAAACAACGAATGAGATGAAGGAATAAAGTTAATGATGGACAATTGATTGGAAAGCTGGTAATTATTATAGAGTATAGTCTTGTTATCACAGGAAAAAAGGAGGGATTAAGTTGTCGTCATTGTATGAATTTATGAAAGAGAAAACATGGAATTTAACAGAATCATGGTATGCAAGTTTAGACAAAACAAAAGATGGCATTTATGGTACAAGCGATCCTGAAAAAATTGAGCTGTTAAAAAAACAAAATTACGAATTTCATTTGTTGTTCTGTGAGATCTTTAATGAGGATAGTGAGAATTTGGAGGAGAGGTTTGATCAGTGGCTTGATAAAATGGCTGCCGACCAAGGTCATTTAGCAACGCCAATTCCGCAAATTATTGATGAGTTTCTAACTGTTCAAGAACAATACTTAGATCTTGTTTCTGAATATAGTTATCAAAATCGAGAAACGACATCATTTACGCAAAATCAAGAATGGAACCGAATGGTGTCTAAGTCATTCCGTAAAATCATTACTGAATTTGGCGAAAGGAATTTGGCCCAAGCACAACACGTGATGCAATCACAACAAGAAATGATTACTGAGCTTAGTTCGCCAGTTATTCCTCTTAATAAAAACGTTGCGTTACTTCCGCTTATTGGTGAAATCGATACACACCGTGCGAAAGTCATTTTTGAGCAAACACTTGACCAATGTGTTTCGATTCAAGTCGAATCCTTATTAATTGATTTATCTGGTGTTCCTGTAGTGGATACGATGGTAGCGAATCAGCTATTCTCTCTTGTAGAGGGGCTAAAGCTAGTCGGAACAAAAGCTTCACTTTCAGGATTGCGACCTGAAATCGCCCAAACATCCATTCAATTAGGAATTGATTTTAGCTCCGTTAATATTTACTCTACCATTTCTCGTGCTCTAGAAAAAATGAACGCTTAGGTAGTACATAAAAAGTAGACAGGCCCCTCCGATAATAGAGAGGCCTATTTTCGTATATTATATCCTTTGTTCGTTTAGAATTTGTCCCCGTATCTCCCATGATGCTAAGTTAAATCCTGCTTTTACTCCATTGGTGAACCCTTCTTGGTAAGTTTTTGTTCCTTCTGCAATCTTCTCATCTTGAACAATCTTGTTTTTCTGGATAAGGTCTAACAGCTCATGAACAGAAGTTTCAGTTAATTCATTTGTGTTAGCGATATAGATAGATAAGTAGTTTGCCACTTGTTCATAAGCAAATGCCATGCCTTCAAACATTCCTTTCTGGTATTCAGGTGTAAGTTGCTGAAGTTCGTCGATGGCTTCTTCAGGGATACCATCAAGATAAGGTGCTTCTTTCACTTGATCGTATAAGGATTCAGTACTTTGAGCGATTGAGCTATCCGTTTGACGTCGAAAGTGTTTTTCTAATTCAATGAATTGATTTCTCATTAGTCGGTCTCCTTTTTTATAATCAAATTCTCGTACCATTCGATTAACGACATAGCGATATGCAGTGTTCATGCCTTGATAGATTTTGTCGCCGCTTTTGCTTTGCGTCCGTGAAGTAATCTCCAACTGAATAAAATCTTCAATACAATCTTCAATCTTAGCGCCACGGAACATGCGCTTACGGTAGTCCAATTGTTATCACCTCCAAGTTCTTTTTAGCTTACTTTAAATGTTTACATTTGTAAACAAAAAAGTGATTATTCTTAAATTGTTGAATTCAAATGAAAATAGCGAGTTTTGCCTAATTGTATATTTGCAATAAGGGTAACGAAATACAACAACAAGTATGTTGAATGTGTGAAAATAAAAATGTTATCCGCAAAGAACTACTGGTTGACAATGGAAAGCGAATCTCCTACCATTCATTAAAAAGAGTTTAGGAGATGGGACTGTGCAAATTGGTGAAATGATAAGAGCGCATGCAGACAAGCAACCCGGCAAAAGTGCAATTGTGTATCGAGGAAAAAAGCGGTCATACGCTACAATCCAGAAAGATATCGATACGTACCGGCATTTATTTGTTGCAAAGGCCCAACAAACTGGACTTGTTCCTCCTCTTCGTATAGCGATTGACTTAACAGAAACGGATGACCAATTGCTTGCATTTTTAGCGGTCGCAAGTCTTGGCTGGATTGGAGTACCCAGTAATGACGCATGGTCAAACCGAGAGCAAGATGCGGCATTCGCTTTGTCAAAAGTAGATGTTCTTTTAACAGATAAGGATCAAACTGCACGTTTACCTATCTGGAGAATAAAGGGAGTAAAAGCGAATAGAGAAGACGTTGTGTTGCCAATAGCAACTAAAACCGATTCATTTTATATTGGGTTCACGTCTGGGAGTACGGGAAATCCGAAAGCGTATATGAGGACCCATCGATCATGGTCGGCAAGTTTTGATGCGGCAAAGGATGTGTTTGGTCTTTGTTCAGGAGACCGAGTTAGTGTGCCAGGTTCTTTGTTTCATTCACTGTTTTTATTTGCAGCTGTACTTACGTTACATATCGGAGCAACCGTTTATTTGGAGTCATCGTTTGCTCCTCATCAAGTCATTCAAACAGTAAAAAATGAGGATATTAACATTATTTATGCAGTCCCCACGATGACACAAGCACTAATTGGAGTTGCAGAAAACCCAATTGAAAATGTGACGGCTGTCATTGTGTCTGGCGCAAAATGGAGTAAACGACAACGGGAACGAACAAAAGGGTCTTTTCCAAATGCGGAGTTAATTGAATTTTATGGTGCCTCTGAGCTAAGTTTTGTCTCGTATTTAAATCATAGTAAAACTGAACAGAAGGAAACAGCCGTTGGTACACTTTTTCCAGGTGTGGAAATGAAAGTGGATCAAGAACAACGATTATATGTTCATAGTCCATACTTGTTTGTTGGTTATGTGGGTGAATTAGCTGCGGTAGGTTGGCAGACCGTTGGTGACATCGGTTATCTAGATGATCATAACGTTGTGCATGTAAAAGGGCGTACAGGCAATATGCTTATTATAGGTGGTCATAATGTGTACCCAGAAGAGGTCGAGCGTCTAGCGAAAACATTGCCGTTTGTTGACGAAGCTATTGCAGTTGGAATCAGCCATGATTACTGGGGCAAGCAAATGGAATTATATATAAAAGGTGGCGGAAATGTACCAAATGATGCGAAACGGCAAGTTCGTGTCTTATTAAACAATGAGCTTCCACCAGTCAAACGTCCGAGAAGAATTCATTTTGTGGATGCTTACCCTGTTTTAGCAAGCGGCAAGATTGATCGTCAAGCATTAGTAGGTCAATCAAATGAATGAGGTTTTTATTGTAAGAGCGAAGCGCACAGTCATTGGTCAGAAACGAGGACTGCTTGCGAATAACCGTCCGGAAAAGCTAGCTGCTATGGTCTTTCACCATTTAACAGATGGTATTCCCTTTGAACAAATTGATGGGGTCATTCTTGGTAACGCTGTTGGTGAAGGCGGAAATATAGCAAGACTCTCCTTGTTAGAGGCCGGCTTGTCCATGAGCATTCCTGGTACAACAATTGATGGCCAATGTGGTTCGGGACTCGATGCCATTATCACAGCTGCTAGACAGATTCAGGTTGGTGCTGGAGAAGTATATATTGCCGGTGGAACTGAAAGTACAAGTTTAGAACCAGAGCGTATTCCAACCAATGGATTAGCCCCTTTAACTCGAGCCCGTTTTTCACCAGAAACAATCGGGGACCCAGATATGGCAGTGGCGGCTGAGAATGTTGCCACACTTTATGGGATTTCACGAGAGCAACAAGATGCTTACGCGGCAAGAAGTTATGAACGAGCATATATAGCGGAACAAGAGGGACGGTTTCGTCAGGAGAAAATTTATGAGCATCGTTATCTTGCTGACGAAGGAATTAGGAAAGTGAGTGAGCGATTGCTAAAGCGAATGCCTTCTATTAGCAACCAAGCGGGGAGTGTAACGGCGATTAATTCATGTGCGAAAAGTGACGGTGCCGCAGCGGTTTTACTGATGTCAAAAGAGGCATGTGAACGGCTTGGTTTTGATCCGATCCTTACATTTATTGATGGGGCAAGTGCTGGCTGTGATCCAAATCTTGCGAGTTTTAGTCCTGTGCCTGCCATAAGAAAGTTACTTGATCGCCAGAAACTTAGATTGGATCAAGTTGATCTAGTTGAATGGAATGAAGCGTATGCCGCACAAATGGTTGCGTGTAGTCAGGAATTGAATTTAGATGCTAGCAAACTAAATAGAAGTGGAGGCGCATTAACGCTTGGTCATCCATACGGTGCATCAGGTGCAATTAACGTAGTCCGACTCGTGCATGAGATGTCGAGTAGTGGAGCGAAGATTGGGTTAAGTGCGGTTGGGGCGGCAGGTGGAAACGGCACGGCGGCGTTGTTTTATAAAAGCGATGTTTGACGACATGACTTTTCAAGTGAATCATACAATTCATAGCGGAAAAGGTGATATACTCAGTAAAGATTAATCAAAGTGGGTGTCGGTTATCTTTTATTTATACTTATTCATTGTTTTATTTTATCTAGTAAATGAAGTGTATGCTGTTCCTATTTTACAAACACTCATAGGCATTCTTGCTCTTATCGTCATTGTTTTAAATATTCGAAGAGCCAGCCGGTTGTATTTATGGGCTGGTCTTTCTTTCTTTACACTTGGCCTCCTATTTTATTTTATGTATGTTCCATCTGATGTCCCGTTTTTTCACTTGTTTGGTTCAATGGCGGGCTTATTGTCTCTTTTATTTGTTTTGCCTTATATGAGTACCATCATTTCGGTTGGAAAATATGACCGCGCGCTTGGGCATATGATTAGTCGCCCGCCTGAATTAAATTCAATCCGGCTCTATCGCAGAACATCGATTATGACCTATATGCTAACACTCTTTTTGAATGTTGCTACAGTACCAGTTGTGGTCGCAACGGTAAAGAACAAGTTAAATCAACTTGGTCCGGTTGTTATCCAGCGTTTCTTTGCTCATAGTATTTTGCGGGCGTATGCGCTTGTTTTGCTGTGGAGCCCGACGGAAGTGCTTGTTGCGTCCACTGTCGATTTAACAGGTGCAAGTTACCTCACGCTTTTGCCAACACTGTTTGTCATTAGTACGTTGTTTATCTCAATTGACTGGTTTCTACATAAGCGTCAATTAAAGGACGTACACTTGCAAGTGCCAGTAGTGTCAATAGCTGACCCACGTTCCCTTAACCGTAAACTGTTACAACTGGGGATGGCAATTACCATTTTTATTGTTGCGTTGCTTGTTTTTAATGCGCTAACGCCACAAACATTTTTGTTTTCAGTAACGATATTAATTGTTCCATTTACGTTCTTATGGGCAAAGGCCATTCATAAGGGAAAACGGTTTGCCAAACTGAGTTTTGTTTATGTAAAAGGAAACACAACACAGCTTCATGGTTTATTTTTCTTGTTTTTAACAGCAGGTTTTTTTGTTGAAGTATTTCCTTACACGGTTTGGTTTGACTACATGAATGCTGTATTTGCTTTTACCTTTAACGAGGGGTCCTTGTTTTTGTTTTATTTGCTCGTAGGCCTGTGTATTTTTAGCTTTGCACTTATCGGGTTTCATCCGCTTATTTCCATCGCAATTATTTCGCCATTTCTAACCGATGCGATTGCTGCGCATCCATATGGGGTTAGTTTATTGTTAATCGGTGTTGGTTTAAGCACAGTGATGATTGGTCCGTTTAACGTAACTCCAACGATTTTGGCGCTGCAACTACAAGCCAATCCTTATAGCATTATCCGAAAAAACCTGGTCTTTGCACTTTGTTATTTGCTTTTTATCGTCACTACGGCTTATTTCTTTAGTTTGCTTCTAGCTTAACTAAACCCACCATCGTTTTTGAACGATGGTGGGTTTTTTAGACTAAGGACAGAAAATCTACTTCTATGGATAAGATTGGTAAGAAAAAAGAACGAATGGTTCTTGAACATTTATACCTCGTGGCGTATTGTTTTTGTTAACGTAGAAAGATGTCATCTTTTGTCTTGTTTTCTATCGTTTAAAAAGAATTAGATCCGTCAAGACTTGATGTATTCTTACGTTTTGAATCGCATATAGAAAACAGTTGTTAAGAAAGTTGGAATGGTAGTGCGAAAATATGTAACATGTGTGGGCTTATTGGCTTTATTGACAATGGCAGGTTGTGCAGATACAGACCAAGAGCGAGGAAATACACAGATAAATGAGGATGAAGGAAATGAGTCTCGTTTAACAATTGATGAAAAGTACTTAAATGAGTTAATTGAAGTGGATGGAGTGTCAACTCTCGCAAACCCTGAAAATATTGCTGCAAATGTGAATCCGGAGCATCGTCTCCCAGACGGATATGAACCACCTGATTTGGTCGCTCCAGATATCCGTTTTTCATTTGATGATGATGTGGACAAGCGTTATGTCCGTGAAGAAGCAGGGACGGCCTTGGAGGAATTATTTGCTGCAGCTGAAGCGGATGGATACATTCTTTATGCCATTTCTGGCTATCGTTCATTTGAGCGACAAGAGTCGATTTATGGAACCGCAATTAATCAGGATGGAGCGGATCAAGATACAGTCGCTGAACCTGGGCATAGTGAGCATCAAACGGGCTTAGCGATGGATGTTTCGAGCCAGTCGGTTAATCTGGAATTAACAACGGAATTTAAAGAAACACCAGAAGGAAGCTGGCTGGCCGAAAATGCCCATCACTTTGGCTTTATTATTCGGTATCCTGAAGGTGCAGAGGAAATAACGGGATATAGTTATGAGCCATGGCATCTACGCTATGTAGGTGAGGAAGTTGCACAAGATATTTTCGACAACCACTTGACACTTGAAGAATACCACGAAGAAGTCGTTGGTATTTAATAAAAATTCGACAATGACCCAGAATGAACCCAAATGAATACATTCATTTGGGTTCATTCATTAAATAGGAGTGAGTGTTATCGTTAAAGAGCCCGTTATTACAGATGATGTTCTGAAAAAGAAGGAGATCAATACGATTATTGATACTCTGGACCCGGTAATCACTGTTGCATTAATTGAAGAGGAAGTCCATGAAGAAGCTGTAATAAAGAATTTGGAATTAAACAACTGTCGTGTAAATAAAGTATCTATGCCTCTAGCGAAATTGAAGAAAGCAGATTTTATAGACGTAGCATTCCATAAGTGCGATTTTTCTAATGCTGATTTTTCTGGTGCCTATATGAATCGAGTGCTATTTAAGAACTGCAAAATGATGGGCGCAAAGCTAACAGACTTGAATGCAAAAGATGTTGTTTTTGAAGAATGCCAGTTATCGATGGGGATGTTTGGAGAAAGTACGTTTACTCATTGTGCTTTCAGATATGGGAACTTAACCTCAAGTGATTTTTATCACGTTCAGTTCAAAGACATGGAATTAACCGAATGTGATATTGATCGAGCAAATTTTGAAGGCACGAGTTTAAAACAGATTGATCTTAGTACATGCCTTTTTAACTCGATTACCGCTGATCTGCATCGGTTAAAAGGCTGCACGATTAACGAGTACCAGGCTCCTTTTTTTACACAGTTGCTCGGTTTAAATGTAAAATAGCTCCGTTCTATAGCGCCTCCTTTTTTCATACAGTTATGAAAAAAGGAGGTCTTTTAAAGTGGATCCCCAGCAGTTATGCCAGCAAGTTGCTCAGATGTTAAACGGGAAACCCAGCATGGAAAATGGTGTCTGCTCAGTCTCGATTCTTCGGCATTTGAACGTAACCATTCAAGGCCGACCAACCCATGGAGCCATTCATGCAGGCGTGACATTCGAGTCATTAGATCACGAAGGAAACGCGCTTAATCTAGGGGAGGTCGCCTTGCTTGAAGATGAGGTGCCAAGGTTTACGAACAGTTTAATCAGTAATGGTCTTATCGTCAGTGCCATCCATAATCATTGGCTTTTTGCAAACCCAAATCTTATTTACGTTCATTATCAGTCAGTTGAGGCCCCACTCGCATTTGCTCATAAAACAGCTCAAGCTTTTGCACAATTGCATGTATAAAAGTAGAAGGGATTTGCTGGATGATGTTTTTAGTCGTTAGGGTGAATTCTTGAATTGTGCGGAATGATTTTTGCTTTTGTAAAAGCAATGGTGGTTTTTAACTCATTTATTGTCTAATGGTTTTTAGCTTAGGCTGGTATAGGTTGTTATTCGTTAAGTGATAGCATAACGCGAAAGCAAGTACCTAAAGGAGTAGGTGCATGCTTTTTTTAATGAGAGGATGAAGCGTGTTATGAATGAAGCGGCAAGACAATACTGGAATTCTTTTTGTGCGAAGATAGGTACCGTAACAGAAGCGAGTGCATTTGCATTTGGTGATAAACCAGACGACTTAGCAAAATTAGTCATTCAAGGTCAAAAAACAGCAACAAGTTCCGCAGCGATTTTCTACGAAAAGAACGATGTACCTTTTCCAAAAAAAGGTGATTATGCGATTGTCTTAAATGGAAAGAATCAGCCGGTTGCCATAATCGTGACCGTAGATGTTCGTTTGACGCCCATGAACGAAGTGAGTGAAACATTTGCAATCGCAGAAGGGGATGGTTCTTATGAAAATTGGAAAATCATTCACGAAGCTTACTTTCAGCAAGAACTTGAAAAAGTAGATCAAGCGTATTCTAGTGATCTATTGCTTGTTTGTGAATGGTTTGAAGTGGTGGATGTGTTGATGCGTTCATAGAGGAGGGAAAGAATGAGAAGTGAACAAGAAATGATGGATTTAATTTTAACTTACGCAAAGAAGGATGACCGTATTCGAGCAGTTTATATGAATGGCTCAAGAACAAATCCCCGAATACAAAGCGATATCTTCCAAGATTACGATATCGTTTACGTTGTAAAAGAAACAGCCACTTTTATACGAGATGCTACGTGGATTCGTGTTTTTGGGGAGTTATTCATGCTTCAAGAACCTGATAAACTGGATCAAGGTCGCAGTTTGGAAGTGAATTTCGAGCGTACATATGCATATTTGATGTTGTTTAATGATGGAAATCGACTAGATCTTCGTCTACAAACAATAGAGGCTACTCTTTCTGAATATGGTGAGGATAAGCTAACGATTCCGTTGCTTGATAAAGATCAACTGTTGCCTACTATTGGCCCGCCTAGCGATGCAGATTATCATGTGAAAGAGCCTTCAGTTGGTGAGTTTACTAGTTGCGTTAATAATTTCTGGTGGTGTTTACAAAACGTAGCAAAGGGGATTTGGCGTGATGAGCTGCCTTATGCGAAGCTCATGTTCGAATACACTACAAGGCATACGTTGGATGAAATGGTATCTTGGTGGATTGGAATAAATACAGATTTCGAGTTGTCGATTGGAAAGTTAGGAAAATACATTAAACGCTACTTACCGGAAGCGTATTGGGTTATGTATAAAGAGACATACTCAGATGCTTCTTACGATACTATGTGGAAATCTATTTTTAAAGCGTGTGAATTGTTTAGAATCTTGGCAATAGATGTGGCGGAGAAGTTGGGTTTTAATTTTCCACAGGACGACGATAAAAATATGACTAAGTACCTTAATCGAGTTAGGCATCTTCCTACAGATGCAAACAAATTCTTTTAATGCGGTAATTTCAGTTCGTTTATGTGATGCATCTTCAATTATTCTTTTAGGTTGAGATACTTTTCAGTCCGAAGACTGATTTTTTTATTCGAAATAATGAGTAAAATTATACAGAAGTGAGAGGTTGGAGGAGTGTGTTTTTAATGACAAATCAAAAGAAAAAAGTGTTCATGTGGTCGGTGGTATCGATGTTCTTATTTTGTTTGTTAACTGTCCTCATCACATTAACGCCACTGGCTGAACATGGACAGAATTCAAATCAATTTGGTGATTTTGGAATGTGGAGTGGGCTCGCGATGACAGTTGTATCATATGCAGGTGCAATTGTGATGTATCTTATTGGAGGGCCGTTTTTCAAAGTGGTTTATACCATTGTCGTCAGTCTCGGTATATTTATTAATGGATCGTTGTTAGCAGTGTTTTTTGCGGTTCATCTATTTATGGAGATTTTCACACCAGTAACCATTGTTGCTGCTGCTATTAGTGCTTGTTTAATTGTTGTCAATTTCATTTGTATATTTGCAGCTAACAAGTCAGAAAGAAGTCCGTTACCGGTTAGTTAGTTTGGCTATAGAAAGACCACTAGGAAACGCCTTCAACACGAAGGCGTTTGTTTAACGAATAAGACCTTCTATTTTCAAAAATGTTTTTAAATGTGTGGCACCGGTTTGGCTGTTCATCTCCTCTTGTGCATAGAGACCGACTAAATGACCCAAATCGTCACTCTTTGGGTAACGTTCCGGGTGACGGAGAGTAAGGTTATACGTATTGGGGTCGAAAAACAAACACCAGACTGGTTCCTGTGCCACTTTAAAAAAGATTCCTTCAAGATCATATCCATCTTCATAGTAGCCAACGTGAAGGTGAATGGAGTCATCAAATTGGAGCAAAATGGGTCACCAGCCTTTTTGTTTAATAATAAACGAAAAGAAGTGATTAAAACGGTTTTTAAACTAGAAATCATCCTTTATTAGCAACGTATCGAAAGAGAACAAATGCAATGAGTAATACTCCTCCACTAGCAATCCCTAAAAAAGAGATTGATGTGAGGCTAATGACGGCACCGCCTAGAAGAGCTCCTAATCCAATACCTGTATATAAGGCAGAAGCGCTAAAAGAAAGGACCATTGCTGCTTGTTTTGGATTCAATGAGATAAGAAAAGAGTTGATGGCAGGGTTCATGCCGAACCCAGGAATACCCCACAATAATGCAACGATGATTGTTAGTATAGTCGACGTAGACGGGTTTGAAATGAGCGTAATAAATGAGAAGGAGCTAAGTAATACGCAAAATGCGAGCAAGGAAAACGCCAATGTCTTACGAGCACCAACTAGGTCAGTAAAAATCCCTCCTAACAAATTTCCAGCGAAAGCCCCGATGCCTATTAACAGTAAAAAGAGGCTAATTGATTGAATTCCAGTAGCTGATGTAATAAGTGGGGCGATGTATGTGTACGTCATAAAACCACCTGTTGTTGCGATAATGCTTACGCATAGTGTAAGAGCTATTGATTTAGTAAAGCTTGATAATCTCTCTTTGATCGAAGAAGCTACCTCGCCTTTTAGATTAGGCATAAACAATAAAATGGCACATGCAACCAAAAGGGAAATAGTAGCTACAAATGCAAACGAGTAGCGCCAATGGAATGTAGTGCCGATCCAAGTACCGACTGGTGCTCCTAGGATCAGTCCGATTGTAAGGCCAGCTGTAATAAACGAGAGTGCTTTACCATTAGAAGATGGTTTTGATAGCTGAGTGGAGGCGGCCATAGCAAGCGGTGTGAAAAGTGCTGCAGATATGGCAGCGGTGATGCGTGTTACAAAAAGCCATTCAAATGAGGAAACAACTGCTGATAGGGCGTTGCTCACTGTGAAAAGAAGCATAGAAAAAACCAAAAGCTTCTTGATATCGAATCGATAAGCAATTGTTCCCCAAATGGGCGCTCCTATGGCATAAGCGAGTGCAAATGCCGTAACTAACTGACCAGTTGCGGCAATCGAGACATTCATTTCAGCTGCAATTTCTGGTAATAGGCCAGCTATAACAAAATCGTCAGTGCCGATAATGAACGTCCCGAACACTAAAATAAGTAGGCGCACATTCATTGCTCTTCCTCGTTCTTTTGCTTCGCATGCACCTTTTTCCAGAATGAAATAAGTTCAATTAAATGAGACTCAGACTGTTTTAATTGCTTGATTTGTTGCTGCGTTTGCTGAAGTTTCTCTTCGTATAAAGTGAGTGCTGTCGCTGAACATTCGACTGAACCATCAACAGGCTGTAAAGAGCCACAGTGTATAATTGGTTCAATTTCTTCCGTATTGAGACCTAAATCTAAAAATAATTGAATAGCCTTTACTCGATTAATATCAGTTTTTTCAAATAGTCGATAACCGTTGTCAAGACGTTGTGGGCGAATGAGATTCTTTTGTTCATAATAACGGATTGAACGAATACTAACACCTGTTTCGGTAGCTAATTCACTAATTTTCATTGTCCTCCCCCTCTCTTTTTTTACTATAAAGTATGACATAATGTCAGAGTAAAGAGGAATAATCGGAAAAAATAATTGTTGCGTGCAACGTAACGTCACCTGCTAATCTTAAAAAGAGATAGAAAAAAGTGAAGAGAAAAGAAGGAGTATCTATTACAATGATTATAACTGTATTTAGTTAGATTGCTTCATGCATGAAAGATGAACAATTTAATGTTGTGCTTTGTCCTATATTCAAGAAAAACATTAATGTTTATGTACAACCTTTTAATGTGAAAAGCCTGCCTTTATCTTCACCAAATTGATTTGACTTTAGCAATTGCATGAGAGTCGTACAATGGGAAAAGAGTTAAGAGAAAGAGGTGAAGAAGTTGAAGGTAAATCACTTAAACTTAACGGTTGATGATGTAGTGGCTGCGCGTGCTTTTTTGGAAACTTATTTTCGACTTAAATGTATTGGGAGTAGGGGCGACGGGTTTGCTGCTTTAATGGATGAGAATGGATTGGTTCTAACGTTGATGAAAGGGAAAAATGTCCATTACCCGCAAACATTCCATATTGGGTTTATGCAAGAAAATGAATCAAAGGTGGATGAATTAAATCTTCGATTGAAACAAGATGGGTTTAAAGTTGATCCGCCGCAACATGCGCATGGGTATACATTTTATGTGAATGCGCCAGGTGGGTTTGTAGTTGAAGTTCTTTGTTAATCATTTAAGTATAAATAAACCCTGACACACTAGATGTCAGGATTACTGCGCTATGCTTTAGAAAGTCGAGAGGGAAGGAAGTTAGGTTCATATGAAATTAGCGCGGTTACTTGGCATTACGATGGAGCTGTTGACGAAAAGAAGAGTAACTGCCACTGATTTAGCAGCCCGTTTTGAAGTGTCGATACGAACGATTTATCGTGATATTGAATTGATTAATCAGGCAGGTGTTCCAGTCGCCTCATTTTCTGGTGCAGACGGTGGTTTTGAATTGATGAATGGCTTCTTCTTAACAAAACAAACGTTCTCTCTCGACGATCTCCTGCTTATTTATTCTTTATTAAAAGGGGTGGACACGGCATTTGGTAGTGGACTTGCGAATAAGTTGAGTGCACTGCAACCAGCGCTTCAGAGCGAGGAATTACAGAAAAAAGTGGTTATGGAACTCGGGGGATATGATGAAGAGAGAGGTGTCATAAGGAATGTATTGCAAGCCGTTCAACAGAAGAAGCGAGTCGAATTCTCTTATACTGACGCTCTAAATTATGAATCACACCGAAAAGTGGAGCCGTTGCATTTGTTATGGGAAAAGGGTGTTTGGTATGTGGAGTGCTATTGTTTAAAGCGGTCATCGGCGCGCATCTTTCGTGTGTCGAGAATGAGAAACCTCCAAGTACTTGAGGAAACTTTTGTTTCGAACCCAGTGACGCCCAAAAGTGCAAGCGAGGAAAACGAAGAAATTCATACTCTGTTACGGTTTAACACATCTGTAAAACAGAGGGTTTCGGAACAGTTCAAAGAAGCATGGTTTCAGAACGGAGAGAATATCACTGTAAACACGGTATTCTACACATGGAGTTATGCGATCTCGGTCGTGCTTAGTTATGGCGCAATGGTCGAAGTTGTTTATCCAAAGGAATTACGAGAAAAAGTAATGCGGGAGGTAGTGGCGGTTCAACAAATGTATAAAAAGGGGTGAGGTAAGTGAGAATTGTCGTTGCAGGAGCAACAGGAACTGTTGGAAGGCATGTCGTTAATTAGCTAGTCAAAAAGAGTGTAAACGTCCGAGCGCTTTCACGCAACCCGGATAAAGCGAACTTGCCAAATGCGGTTGAAGTGGTGAAAGGTGATTTAAATGATCCTGATACGAATCGGGCTCTTTGATCATGCGGAGGGGCTCTTCTTATTGAGTTCAAGTGATGAGTATAATCCCGATTTAAAGACTGACCCAGGTATAATCAAACTAGCTGAAGAGGCTGGCATCAAACATGTGGCTGTGTTGGTTGGTTATAAAGAAGGGGAGATTGAACATAAACTAAAAGCGAGCAAAATGCAATGGACGCTGCTAAAGCCTGGTGAATTTATGGCGAATGCACTTGTTGATTGGCAAGATTCAATTCAAAACGATGGGACTGTCCACAAGCCGTTTGGAGATGCGCGGAGCAGCAGGATCCATGAGGGGGATATCGCCGCTGTTGCTGTCACAGCATTAATGGAAGGTGGGCATCATGGCAAGAGCTATCTGTTGACTGGTAAGGAGGTATTGTCGCGCAGAGAAGCGGTTCAAACCATTGGTGTTGTTTTGGGCAGATCGATTGCTTTTAATGAGATGACTGAGCCAGAAGCAAGGTTGAATTGGGCAGCACAAGAATATGAAGAAGAGGATATTGATTCTTTGTTTTGATGGGGAAAAATCCGCCTAAAGAAGGAAGTGTGATTCTTCCTACAGTGGAGCAAATAACTGGTCGTCCCCCATCGATCATTTGCTCATTGGGAAGTGGAACACAAATCAAAATTTCAAAAAATGTCTTAAATAGAATTTGCATAATAGGGAGGTTCGGTATGAACGAGAAAGCGATTGAAGCAAAAGGGCTTGTGAAAATTTTTGGAGATCATCGAGCAGTTGATGGTGTTGATTTATCAATAGAAAAAGGAACCGTTTATGGCTTCCTAGGACCAAATGGTGCTGGAAAAACAACAACGATTCGGATGCTTGCGACGCTATTAAAGCCAGATGGTGGCGAGGCAAAAATCTTTGGCCACGACCTCAGTAAAGAAATGGATGCAGTACGTAGCCGCATTAGTTTAACTGGACAATATGCTTCAATTGATGAGGACTTAACTGGGATTGAAAACTTAACGATGATTGGCAGGCTTATGGGTTATAAACGAAAACAAGCAAAAGCTCGGGCCGAAGAGTTGCTCCATGCGTTTAACTTAGAAGAAGCGGCAAAAAAGCAAGTGAAAAATTATTCTGGCGGGATGAGACGACGAATTGATATAGCGGCTAGCATCGTCGTGACGCCTGAACTGCTTTTTCTCGACGAACCCACAACAGGACTTGATCCGCGTAGTCGTAACCAAGTATGGGACATTGTTAGAACGCTTGTGAACGCAGGAACAACAGTGCTGCTTACCACTCAATACTTAGAAGAGGCTGATCAGCTAGCAGACCGAATTGCTGTCATTAACCATGGGAAAATTATTGCGGAAGGCACAAGTAGTGAATTAAAAGCATCAGTTGGGACAAATACATTGCATATTACGTTACAAGATGAAAGTGCTCGTGAAAAAGCGCTTCAAGTTTTGGAGGAAAGTGGACATATCGCGATCCATCCGGCAAAAGACGCTGCTTCCTTAATCGCACAAATAACGGATCCAACACTTGCTGCGGCGGCGCTTGGAAAATTGGCTGATGAACAGATTGCGGTTCGCACATTTGCGCTTGGACAGCCGAGCTTAGATGAAGTCTTTTTGACCCTTACAGGAGAAGAAGTCGTAAATGCAGAACAGAATGGAGAGAGAAGCGAATGAGTGAAGCGATTGAACGTGAGAAACCAGATCGGAACAACCAATTAGCAGAAGCGATTGCTAAAAGTGAGCGCCCTCCTCGTCCGAGCCCGCTTGCGGCAACAATGGCATTTGCCACACGGACGCTGCTTCGAATTAAACATATTCCAGAGCAGATGTTTGATGTGACTGTTTTTCCAATCATTTTTTTGCTAATGTTTACGTATTTATTTGGTGGAGCGATTTCTGGTTCAACGGGTGAATATTTGCAGTTTTTGTTGCCTGGTATCCTCGTTATGACCGTTGCACAAATTACGATGTACACGGGCCTTGATTTGAATAATGATATTCGAAAAGGCATCTTTGACCGTTTTCGGACCTTGCCAATCTGGCTACCTTCTGCACTCGTCGGATCACTTCTTGTTGATACGGTTCGATACACAATGGCCTCGACGATTATGATTATTCTTGGTCTTATTCTTGGCTTCCGCCCTGAAGGTGGTTTTCTAGGTGTAGTTGCGGCAGTCGGGTTAATCTTGCTATTCTGCTTTAGCCTTTCTTGGATATGGACAACGCTTGGTCTCATTATGAGATCAGATAAATCATTAATGATGGTCAGTATGATGGTATTATTTCCACTTACGTTTGTCAGTAATGTGTTTGTAAATCCAGAAACGCTTCCCTCATTTCTAGAAGCCTTTGTAGATATCAATCCCATTTCTCTGTTGGTGAATGCGGTTCGCGGATTGATGCATGGGTCTGTTACAGCAGGCGACATTGGTTGGGTATTCTTTGTATCAGCAATCATAACGATTATCTTTGCTCCGCTTACGATGTATTTGTACAGGAATAAGAAATAAAGATAGAGACACCTAGTGGATGACCGCTAGGTGTTTTGCGTTTTAATAGAGGAAAAAAGGTGAGAATAACGAATTTCTTATAAATAGAGTGAAAGAGATGAAAAGCACTTGGTTCATGGAAAAACAGTGTTCGTAGATTAGCTAGTAGGAGATGCAAACGATCGAGGTTGGTTTATAGAGTTAAGTGCACTTCTGAATTCTGGGATTTAACAATATTCAAATGAATGCTACACTAAATTTGAGGTGAGTGTAATGAAACATTTTCCAAGACATAAAGTATACTTGATTAGTGCTTCTCTTTATTTAGCCTTAGCGGCTATTCTGTCACAAATGCTAACGAATCCTCGTGCAGCAATCATTGTCTTTGGTGGTCTTGCTGTTCTTTATTTTGGTTTGGCGGTGTATTTATTGATCAAATCAAAACGGGAAAGTGGGTCAGAGCAAGAAAAAGAAAGGGATCGGCAGCGTGAACATTGATGTGAAACACTTGACGTTCGAATTGTATTAATAATCAATTTATAACGTTATGAGGCTAACAGTCTAGTCTAGATTGGACATTTGGAGGGGATTTCAAATGGAAGTGAAAGACAAAACAAAAGTAGTACTTCAGGTAACTCCGGAACGGGCTCTTACAGATGAACAAGTTGCTATTCAATTAACTGGCAGTGAGCCTGGGAGCATCATTACAATTATAGCCACGACGACCGATGACACTGGCCAGAAATTTGAATCACAAGCAACGTTTGAAGCAGACGAACTAGGTGAAGTGGATCTTGTGAAACAGAAGCCAATAGAAGGGACGTATGCGGAAGCTGATGCAATGGGTTTGTTTTGGTCAATGGAACCCGTTCAAAGAGTAAATACAGGTTTTACGAAACATTCAGCTGTACCACAGACCGTTTACTTAACTGCATATGAAGAACGTAAAGCTCTTGCACATGCAAAAGTAGAGCGCTGTTTTTATCTAGATGATGTGACATCAATAGAGGTGGATGTTCGAGAACTAGTGGGACAGCTGTATCTCCCAAAAACAAAAACAAATTGCCCTGGGGTTATCATCGTTGGTGGATCTGATGCGGCTGTACACGAACAAGCAGCGGCATTGCTTGCCTCAAATGGGTATGCAGCTCTTGCATTAGCTTATTATGCAGCGGAGGGATTACCAAAGGGAATTCAACGGATTCCATTAGAATATGTTGAAACGGCTTTACAATGGCTTGGAGAGCAAGACCAAGTTAATAAAGAAAAGCTTGGAATCGTGGGTTTTTCAAGAGGATCGGAATTGGCATTACTTGCTGGAACTGTATTTCCACAATTAAAAGCAATTATTGCTGTTGCTCCCAGTGCACTCATGTTTTCAGGTAATAAAAACTTACAAATGATCAATGAGCCTGCTTGGACGTACAAAGGGGTAGAACTGCCATACTTTCTGCCGAAATCCAGTCCAAGAGAGTTCTTTCGTTTTCTTGGGAACTGGCTTACAGCGAAACCAATATCAAATTTGTCAGGTGCATATGCGGCATTAAATGACAAAGAGAAAGTAAATCAAACAATTATTCCTGTTGAAAAAATACAGGGCAAAATGATGTTTATTTGTGGAGAAGATGATCAGCTTCAACCAGCCATCCATTTCTCAAAGATGTTAACAGATCGGTTGCGCGAACATGGGGATCAAAGAGAACCTTGCTTTGTAAGCTACAAAGACGCGGGTCATTTTTCTGCTTTTCCAGCAGCCCTGCCCTATTTGCCAACAACACGATCGATCACAAATCGAGGAAAAATGACAATGACCTTTGGTGGTACAGCAAAGGGGAGCGCAAAGGCGGCAGAACATTCGTTTCGAGAAGTTTTGCTGTTTCTTAAAAAGACGTTTGAAAGTGAGTCTTAATGAGAAATGAAGAATAAATCAAGGAATAATCAAAAGAAGAAACCACTCGTTATTGCAATTGCGGCGGTTTCTGGAGGGGGGAAAACGCCCATCGCCAAAAAGCTTACTGATCGTTTAACAGAGGCCATAGTACTCCATTTTGATGAGTATAAAACAGAGGGGCCAAGTGACTTTGGTAAAAGGGACAAAACAAGGCCGATTATAATGAGTGGGACATCACGTCATTTATACGCGACGTTAAAAGAGTTGTAGAAAAAGGAGATTCCCATTATCTCATTCTAGATTATCCATTCTCCTACTTGAACAACCAGTTGAAAAACGAAATCGATTTGTCGGTTTATATCGATACGCCGATTGATATTGCAATGGCAAGGCGTTTTATAAGGGAGGGAGGGGCTTCCGCAACAGAGTGTGAGCTCTATTTAAACGAGGGGAGAGCCGCTTATCAATTCATGCATAAACATGTGGAATGTGATGCTGATTTTTGCGTAGATGGTAAGCTTCCTGTGGATGTTATCGTATGTAAGCTTCTCACATTTATTTCTTATGTTTAAGCTCACTCAACAAATTAAGTAGAACCTCGTTTTGCTTCATTATTTTCCGATTTTGTTTCTTAAGTTCACTAATGTATGATAAACAAATGATTAATAAGATACATATAATGATTAGAAAGAACATATTAACCCTCCTGCAAGTGGGACTTCATGCAATCCCAAATAATAAAGGATTGGAAGGGTTTTGACAATACGCTTGCTACATCGGCAAATATCCTTTTGATAAGTAAATATAGATGATGACGGGAATGAAACTAAAGATGAGGAAAAGGTGGCACGGCACCAACACAAAAACCGTTTCTGTGCTTTGGCCGCAAGGATCAATCCGATAAAACCAAATGGAATAGATAACATGCCAACAGGTGCTTGAACATCAAATAGAAGATAAGGCACCCAAGAAGCGATACCAGCAAATAAAAAGAAAAGTGACAAGATATACAATTCATCACCTCCGTTATAAGTAGAGGGTTAATTGTACCATTCTAAAAATAGTGCCGTCTTTATAAGTGGAGAGTCTGAATACCCTTGTCCATAACCCTGTTAATTAGACATTATAAAAGAGTATGATGTGATGGCCTTTTCTCGAAATGCAATCGGGGGGAGGTCATTTGATTTGTTCTAGTCCTGTTCAAGACAGAGGAAACTGTGCAAATTCAAGCCGCGACGGATAAAGTTGCTTTAATCAATACCTCTGTTTCGTTATTCTTCGACAGGGGTGTTGTGTCTCTGGGAGATTTTTTCGTACATGTTTAATGAAACCAAGTGCGTGTAGGCAGCAAGGGCGCTGACAGAGAAAAAGGGTATGGTACCTGGATAAGATAGAAGCAAGTAAAAGATGATTAGAGAGCCGAAAAGTAATAAGGCCGTTCTGCCTAAGTGAGAAACACCAACAGACAAGGCGATTTTTAGGTGACTCCAAATACTTGCTTCATAGTGTACAAAGACTGGAATGATGTGGACAAGTATGACGAGATAGAGTGCAATAAACACTACGATTAGCATGAGTAGAACAGTGCTAAACCAGTGCTGTATGGCAACAAGTAAGTAGAAATCGATATAAGAAGAATTGCGCCTATTACGACGATTATGAGACCAAGGAGATTTGCTTTTAAAAAATCCCCTTTGTATATTTGCCAAAAAGTAGGGAGGATTTTTAAGTCACGATCTCCTTGAAACCATTTTCGAACAATCGCATAAAGCGCTGTGGTACTGGCGAGATACCAAAAATGATTAGTCCCATGAACGTGAATGCAATCCAAAGCAGGTTGATGTACGCAAATACCATCATCCAACCAAGCCCGTTAAGTAATTTTTCAGCCCCTCCAACAGTTGGATCGATTGTTGACATCCTCTTTCATATGAAAATGATTTAACAGTTTTTAAATATCATTAAAATATAAATATTAATGATAAACAAAAATATTATCAATGTTATAAGATGACTAATTAATAAGTTCAATCATTATTTAGCGGGATTTTCTAATTGTTATAAATGAAAAATCCTTTATAAATCAATATATATAAATTTATTAGAAAAATTTAAATATAATTTGACAGCTAATTAATCAATACATATAATAAATGTTAACTTATTAATGTATTTATTATTAATGTTAAGGAGGGAAATCTATGAAACCTATGTCATCTCCTCATTATTCCGTGTATGAGTATGGGCGGGCTATGTACATCGCTTAAAGGGGAATGGAAGGATGAAGGAGAGGTTTTTAAGACCTCATATGAAAGCGTTAACAATGCAATTGATCCTCATATTGCTTTGAGCAAGGAGAGTATTCCTTATCTGGTCTATGGATCTTTCTTTGATGGGATCTATATGAGCGAGATTGACCAAAAGTCAGGTAAGTTAAAATCTTATGGTTGTGGGAAATGTATCGCTTGTCGGGAATTTGAATCGAAGGAAGGGGCTGTGGAAGGAGCGTTTATTCTATTCAACCGTCAACAAGATATGTATTACTTGTTTGTCTCTTATCCATCTTGGCTTTATTAACAGCTTGACGATAGCTGCGCCTGTTATTGTGTTTGGTTCTTACAAGCCTAGCAGCATTTGTGTTTGAGAAAATGAAATTCCGGTTTAAACAAGGCATCTTTTTAGCGTTGCTTGCGACGATGATGATTCCATTCCCCGTGATTATGATTCCACAGTTCCTTGTGTTCTCACAAATTGGTTGGATTGATACATTGTTGCCCCTTATTGTGCCGGCTATGCTTGGGAATGTGTTTATGCTTTTCTTTTTTACGGCAATATTTGAATGGCGTTTCCGACGCATTGATTGAAGCAGCAACCATTGATGGAAGTAGTATGTTTGGAACGTATTGGCGCATTATTTTGCCAATTATCAAACCTGCTATTGCTGCCCAAGTTATCTTATGGTTTATGGGTGTGTGGAATGATTATTTGGGACCTCTCATTTATGTTTTCTCTCAACATAAAATGCCGATTCAGCTAATGATTGCTAATTTTAATGCGTATTACGCCATTCAAAATGATTTTCTCTTAATATGGCGGCATCGGTTGTAGCCATGTTGCCGATGATTATTGTTTTCGTCATCTTTCAGCGGCAAATTATTGAATCCGTTGCTATTACGGGGATAAAAGGTTAATTAATGAAAAGGAGTGAAAGAGAAATGAATTCGCTATATAAAAATCCAATTGTGGAACAACGGGCTGATCCTTGGGTCTACAAGCATACAGACGGCTACTACTACTTCACTGGATCAGTTCCGGAATATGACAGAATTGAACTAAGGCGTGCAAAAACAATCAACGGGTTATGCAATGGAGAAGCGAAGGACATTTGGCATAAGCATGAAGAGGGTCCGATGAGCAAGTTCATTTGGGCACCAGAACTTCATTTTATTGGTGGGAAATGGTACATCTATTTTGCAGCAGCGGAAACAGCGGAAGCGCGAAATCGGATGTTTGTGCTTGAAACAGATGCGGATAACCCGCTTGAAGGTAGCTGGACGGAAAAGGGACGCATTGAAACGAAGTGGGATTCATTTGCTTTAGATGCCACTACATTTGCTCATCGTGGCATCCGTTATTTAGTCTGGGCCCAAAAAGATCCAGATATAGCTGGGAACACAAATTTGTACATTGCAAAAATGAAAAATCCATGGACGCTCGAAAGTCAGCAAGTGATGCTTACAAAACCAGAACATTCCTGGGAAACAGAAGGATATCTTGTCAATGAAGGACCAGCTGTTATTATCCGCCATGGGCGTGTTTTTATTGCATACTCTGCTAGCGCCACTGACCACCGTTATTGTATGGGGCTTTTATACGCAAACGAGAATGCTAATTTGCTTGATGCTAGAAGCTGGAATAAAAGAGAGTCCCCCGTATTTGCAACAAATGAAGAGACGAGACAGTATGGACCTGGACATAACAGCTTTACTGTATCAGAGGACGGTAGTTCTGACGTGTTAATTTATCATGCGCGACCATATAAAGAAATTAAAGGAGATCCACTTGATGATCCAAATCGCCACGCCAGAGCCCAACTGCTCGATTGGCAAAACGGATGGCCGAAATTCGGCGTGCCTGTCGCTGATGGAAAGTCGGTCTAGAACAGAACAGCAAAAAACGAGAAATAGGCCTCTCTTTTGCTGATGCTGTTTTAGATTTGGTCTGTGGAGTGAAACAAACGAAAAAGAATATCCTGGTTGTAATTGCCGAAGTTGGAACCAAATATCGTTACGCCGCCAACATTTTTTGCGTGCTCTGGAACAGAAATACGGAAAACCCATTGTTTCGAACGGATATCAACGTCTGTAATCGTCATTGACGACAGCTTTACTCCGTTCATAAAAGTGCCTTCTTCAGTAATGCGCAGAAACTTAAGCAACCCGTATTGGTTTACAACATTCGGCCACCAATTCGGCGTGAATTTTCCCGGGCTGTCACCGTAATCGCCAGGGCTCGTCCAAGTCCCAAGCTCGATTTGGTTCAAATGGAATGTAATATCCGAAGGCCAATTATTGTTCGTAAAGGGAGCTTCAGAAGATAGTTCCATAGAAATTTCCAGCGTTTTTGGCATCTCATTTTTCATTAAGAAGTTTGGGATCTTGTATTCAATGAATCCTTTACTAAACCATAGAATCTTTGCATTCACGCGATCTGAATCAAGGAAAAAGCGTGGTTCATCGAACTCGCCAATAATATGCTCAGGTGTGGCAATTCCACAAGTTGGCTCCACTTCAAAATCAGTATAATGGCCAACTGATAACACAGTTTCATGATATTTGATCGGATTCTCTGTTTTCGGGGGGAACAAGATATTGATTTGTTCCACATCAAGCATGCACAGCTTTTGAGTGCCTGCTTTTCCAGGTACCATTTCTGTGCGGATGATTTTAGATTTTTCGAGTTTCTTAATATGCATAGTCATAATCGCGCTGCTTAAACCGACAGCCTCTGCAAGTTCTCGGACATTCATAGCACGGACGCTTAATTGTTGAATAATTGAAAGCCTAACTTTGCTGGCAAGTGCTTCGTAAACAGGTAGTGATTTGGTGGTAGTGTCTAATTGCATGATGTTCCTCCGATATCCTAGTATGAATCGTTATGCAATGTGTAGCATGGATGTTTGATTTCTTAATATTAACATTAACGTTTTAGATAGAAAAGCAAGGCTGCTTGATTCATTTTTATCTAAATCTTAACAAAGGCTTATTCTTGGTGAAGATAAGTACGTACAATTAAGGAAATCAAAACAAAAATGATTTAGGTTGAGTGAATGTATTGAATATTAAGGGCAAGAGGAAAGGGGAAATGATACCATGTTTACAACAAGGAATAAGGTGTGGTGGGGACTGGGTTCACTTTGTCTTGTATTGACAGTAGGGTTTGTTTTAGCTGGTGGTTGGGCAAATGGTAGTGATGGCGTAGAGCAGGAAGTGAGTTTTGGCGACGTCTCTGTCCATGATCCATCGGTTGTTAAAGATGGAGAAACCTATTACATTTTCGGGTCTCATCTTGCGTCAGCCAAATCTGATGATTTGATGCATTGGGAACAAGTCTCAACCCAAGTTAGTGATGACAACCCGTTGATTCCAAATGTGTATGAAGAGCTAGCCGAAGCATTTGAATGGGCGGAAACGGATACGCTTTGGGCGGCTGATGTCATTCAATTGGAGGATGGCAACTATTATATGTATTACAATGCTTGCAAGGGAGACTCGCCACGTTCAGTTATGGGCGTAGCAGTTGCTGACGATATTGAGGGTCCTTACCGTGATCTTGGTATTTTTCTGAAATCTGGTATGTGGGGAGAAGAGAGTGAGGATGGCACAATTTACGATGCACAGATCCATCCAAACGTAGTCGATCCACATGTTTTTTTTGACAAAGACGGTCTTCTTTGGATGGTGTATGGCTCCTATTCTGGTGGCATCTTTATTATGGAAATGAATCCCGAAACCGGAAAGCCTTTTCCAGGGCAAGGGTATGGCAAGCATTTGATGGGGGGGAATCATAGCCGCATTGAAGCTCCTTATATTTTGTATAGCCCAGAGACTGATTACTATTATTTGCATGTGACGTTTGGTGGGCTCGATGCCGTGGGCGGTTACAATATGCGTGTGGCGCGCTCAAAATCGCCAGAAGGACCTTACGTTGATGCTGAAGGCAATGAGATGGATCAGGTGAAATCAAACCCTGATTTGCCTTTGTTCGATGATGCTTCGATTGAGCCGTATGGGGTAAAACAAATGGGGAATTTCTTATTTCAAACAGAGCTTGATGAGGACAGCTATCCGGCAGGCTATGTTTCTCCAGGTCATAATTCCGTTTACTACGATGAGGAGAGCGGCAAATATCAGCTATTTTTCCATACACGCTTTCCTGATAGAGGAGAATTTCATCAGGTTCGAGTACATCAGATGTTCATGAATAGCGAAGGCTGGCCAGTTATTGCACCCCACCGTTATACAGGGGAAAAGACTGGGAATGTTTCGGACCAGGATGTTAGCGGAAATTATCGATTTATTAACCACGGAAAACAAATATCAGCTGAAATGAACGAATCAATTGAGATTTCTTTAGAACCGGATCAAAAGATTACTGGAGCGGTAGAAGGAAAGTGGAAACGAACTGGCGATCACCTAGCTGAACTTGAAATTAATGGAGATGTATACAATGGTGTTTTTCTTGAACAATGGGATGAAGCGACAGGGGAAAGCGTTATGGTGTTTACGGCTGTATCCGAGACTGGAGTTTCCGTTTGGGGAAGTAAAATAAGCCAATGAAAAAATGACTTTCAATCATTCATAAGCAGCATGAGGTTAAAGCTGCTTGGTCTCTCAATTCTAGAGGTGGTTTGCGCGTTTTTCATTGTTTGATACTAGGCTCTGGTATGTATGGTCTATTTATTACAAGCCATAGAAAAGCCCCCTTCTAGATAGACTGTTAAGAAACATCGTACCATGTTCTTAATTTTTCTTGTCTATCAGAAGGGGGACAATAGCTAACACTCTATGTCAGCTTTCGACTAACCTTCTTTTCTCTTACCGAGTTCCTGTTCATAAATATAGAGGGCATTTGAGTCATCTTTGATCCGTGTTAAATAATCAATATGTGTTTCAAACGTTGCTTCTTCTTCTACTTGTTCGTCGAGAAACCAGTTTAAGAAAGAGAGTGTTTGGTACTCGCGTTCTTCTTGGGCAATCCCGTAAACGTCGTAATAGCTTTTTGTCACTTCGCGTTCTTGAGCGAGTGCCGCTTCAAACGTTTCGACGAGGGAGCCAAATTTTGCTTCTGGTGCTTTAATCGCTTCGAATACAGCTTGTTTGCCTTTGTCGTTTAAGTATTCGTATACTTTCATGCCGTGAACGCGTTCTTCTTCTGCTTGCATAAGGAAAAAGTCAGCAAATCCATTGTAGCTCGTATGGTGGCAATATGCCGCCATCGCCATATAATCATGTGCTGCTTGGAATTCAATGTTCATTTGACGATTTAATGCGGTAACCATTTTTTCTGATAACATCTTTCATCATCCTTCCTACTACTGATTGTTATGCATATTGAAGACCAAACTGACGTGAGTGCATCCGACTATATAACCCACCTTGAGCGAGGAGCTCGTCATGAGGGCCTTCTTCTTCAACCCCATTTTCTGTTAAGACCAAGATTCGGTCCGCATCTTGGATTGTCGCCAAGCGGTGGGCAATCACAATCGTGGTTCTTCCTTTAGACAGACGTGATAACGCTTCTTGGATCGCCGCTTCGGTTTGTGTATCAAGTGCTGAAGTTGCTTCATCCAACACAAGAATTGGTGGGTTTTTCAAAAACATCCGGGCAATGGAGAGGCGCTGCTTTTGACCACCAGACAATTTCACACCACGTTCACCGATCAATGTGTCCATTCCATCTGGTAATAAGCGGATAAAGTCTTCCATTTGCGCTTTTTTTGCAGCATCTTGAATGTCTTCATCTGAAGCATCGAGTCTTCCATAAGCTATGTTTTCACGGATTGTTCCATCAAATAAAAACACATCTTGCTGGACGATGCCAATTTGGTTACGCAGTGATGCTAATGTGTATTCCCTAATATCCGTTCCGTCAATCTTAATTCCTCCAGAAGTCACATCATAAAAGCGGGGGAGGAGACTTGCAATGGTTGTTTTTCCTGCACCAGATGGACCAACAAAGGCAATTGTTTCTCCTGGTTTAATAGAGAAACTAGCTTCGTTTAATACGGTTTTGCTTCCTTTGTAGGCAAACGATACATTGTCATAAACAATCTCACCGCGCAAATTAGTTGCTTCAATGGGATTGTCTTTTTCTTTTTGTTCAGGCTCTTGATCAAGTACATCAAGAAAACGTTTAAATCCAGCAATGCCTTTTGGATACATTTCAATGACAGCATTTAGTTTTTGAATCGGTCCAATCATAATGTTAGCAAATAGGACGAAGGCGATAAACTCGCCGTACGTTAGCTGACCGTTTATCACAAACCATGTTCCGGCGACAAGGACAAACAAAAGCAAGAATTTCATCATAATTTGGCTGACTGTGATGTGAGCCGCCATAATTTTATAAGATTTTAACTTTGTTACGCGAAATTCTTTGTTTTCTTTTGCGAAGCGCTCAAGCTCAAAATCTTCATTCGCAAATGCTTTTGTGACACGGATTCCTGTAACGCCGTTCTCAACTCGCGCATTGAAATTAGCAATGGCTCCGAACATATACGACATCGCACTTGCCATCTTTTTCCCAAAATAAACCGTTAACAACAAGATAAACGGTACGAGCACAAATGTTAGCAATGCGAGTTGCCAGTTCAAGGACAACATTATCGCAAATGCGCCTGTGAGCGTCATTAACGAAATAGCGAGTTCTTCCGGTCCGTGGTGGGCAACTTCACCAATGTCCATTAAATCATTTGTTAGACGAGAGATAAGGTGTCCCGTTTTCGTATCATCATAAAATTGAACCGATTGTTTCTGCAGGTGCTCATAGAGCTGCTTTCTCATATCGGTTTCAATATTAATGCCAAGCTTATGGCCCCAGTAGGTAACAACATAATGGAAGCCGCCGTTCATGAAATACAGAACTAACAGGCCGATTCCACCCCACGCAATCGTTTGCCATTCTCCCATTGGCAATAATTCGTCAACAACGAGATTAACGGCCAAAGGAAATGCGAGCTCAAGTAGCGCTGCAAGTATGCCGCAAATGAGAGTTAAGGCAAATAAACGCTTATAAGGTATGTAATATTGCATGAATCGTTTTAGCATGTGGACCTCCTTTTCTTACATAAGTGATAATCATTATCAATTAATGATACGATGGATCGCCTATTTGTGCAAGAGAGATTGCAAATGTTTTCAAAACAAATTAAGAGAAGGGGATTGACCTTTACGTTACGTAAACCACTATTGTGTCAATTAAGGACAAAAAGGAGTGAGAGAAATGAAATATGAGGTTGTTGATACGTTTAGGCAATATGAAGAATTACTAGCAATAAAGAATGTAGAAAAGCGAGCAGAATACTTCCGCTACACGATGATGAAACCATTTGAAGAGATGTGGGAAGCGATTCATGTACCGCTCAAAGCCAAGCAAGAAAGTGGCTATGACGTATTAATTGCTAGCAAAATGTTAGGGTTCGCTGATGTTACAGATTCAAAAACGATAAAACAGTCTCTTGCAACATTAAAACAGAATCAGACGCTAGAAATAGCCGCAATGGCATTAAAGACAAATATGAAACAAGCTATGAAACATGGATTAGTGGTTCAGGCAGAGGAAGTGAAGCTGGGGCTTTTTATCGCTGATCGAGAAAAACTTTCATTGCAAAAGGGGTATGTGGGATTTGGGGGCATACCAGGCTTCATCCAATTAATGGTTTATCCAACCTCTTATAATTTGCCGAAGATACCGGCGCTCATTGCCCATGAGTTTCATCATAATTTGCGTTTTTCCTATATGGAATGGAATCACGGGAATGTCACAGTCGGCGACTACTTGGTGATTGAGGGATTGGCTGAATCGTATGCAAAGGAACTGTTTGGCGAAAAACAAATGGGACCATGGGTCACGACTATGGATGCGGATGATTTGGATTACTCGATTGCTGTCATTGCTGAAGCGCTTGACGTAAGAGGTTTTGCGGAAGTAAGCAGTTATATGTTTGGCGATGAGATCGCAAGAAAGGAAGGATACAAACCGGTAGGACTTTCGTTTGGCGCGGGTTATGCAGTTGGTTATAAAGTGGTGCAAGCCTTTATGGAAAAAACAAATAAGACGATTTTCGAGGCAACATTGTTATCAAGTGAAGAGATTATTGAAGAATCTGGTGTTTTTTGATCCATTGATTTTTTGGAATTTTATAAGGAAATGAGCTGCCTTTTTCAGCCGTTCACGTATTTTACACAGCAGTATGTTACTATTAAGAAAAAAATGTAAATAAAGGAGGTGTGTCGTTTGTCCACAGAACTAATCTTAACTATGCTGTCTATGGCTATATGGAGTGCACTATCCCTAGAAATGATAAAAAGAAAAGATAAAGAGGGCATTGGAAGAAAAGGATTTACTTTAATGTATGCTGGTTGTCTATCAACTTTAATTCTAACCTTCTCACTTTATCAAAACCTCCAGTTTTAACGATAAAGAAAGGGTGATACGTATGAAAGAAACATCACTTTCAACGATTTTGCAGTATGGCTTAATTAATGCCATACTGATTGTAATTATTACTCTTATTACGTTCAATATTTTTAATAGTCAGGTTAGCCTTTTCGCCATAACTATTTTGGGGATAATGGCTTTTTTCTTGTTTGTTACAACAGCTCTTGTCTATAAAAATTTAAATGAAACGTAAATTATAAAAGGTCGTCTGTCCATTCTAACGTTAAAAAAGCTTGTCAAGGGTCTCGTTTTTACGAGGATTTGTCGACAAGCTAAAGCATATTATTTCGATTCTGAAGGATTATTGAATAAGATGTTTAGTCCAAACGCTAATAATGCCAGCCCTGTAATTTTATCAATCGTTCCTTGAACTCGTGGTGATAACAACCATTTTCGAACGTATGCCAAGAGATAAACAAGGGTTGTGTACCAACTAATTGTAAATAAGGCATAAATGGTTCCCATAATAATAAATTGAAGGCTTGCATGGTAGCCCGGCATAACGAATTGTGGAAGAAAGGTTAGAAAAAACAAGGCAACTTTAGGGTTTAAGATGTTTGATATTAGTCCTTGTTTGTAAGCTGAACCGTTCTTTTCTTTATTCATTACTTCAGTTGGATTTGTTAAGTCTTTTTTTGTCGTTTTTTTCTTTTTAATGAAGGAAGATAAACCAAGATAAATTAAATAGAGCGCACCAAGATATCGAATAATTTCAAAAGCGAGAGCGGACTGCATCAAGATCATCGATAATCCAACGGCAGCTGTTAATGTATGCAATAGTGCACCCGTTGTTAACCCCAAAACCATTTTTAACCCATCTAATTTCCCGTGAGCAATGGTTCTTCGTGTTATTAAAGCAAAGTCAACTCCAGGTACGAGTACGACAAATAATGATAATATAAGAAACGTTATGATTTCGCTCATCTACAGTTCCTCCGATTAAAGAATAATTTATACTAACGCACCCTATAGGAACAGTCAATATTTTTATATGTTTCTTAATGCTGCCCTCGCGGAGTGACAAAAATCTAAAGTAGAAAAGAGGACTATGATTCATCTTCATGAACCGCTTTACGAAGAAGTTATACCACTTGAATGGGAAAGACAGTTATTTCAAACAAGCTATGTAAAACGACTAAAACATCTTGCACATTTTGGAGCAGGTTCCTTTGTTTCATCAGTGACACATTCACGTTATGAACATACGATTGGTGTGTGGAAATTGGTTGTTCGTTTCTTCCCGCAAGATGATCTTCTTCGGGCAGCCGCAATCTTGCATGATATTGGGCATCTGCCCTTTTCACACGCAGTTGAACGAACGCTTGGCTACGATCATCACCTGCTAACAAATACGTACATAAATAGTGACGAAGTGGATGCAGTTTTACAGACGGCTAAGTTATCTGCCAGTGAAGTATGTACGGTCTTAAATAAAGAAACGGCTTTGACAGGTACGAGCCAAGTGCTTGGCTTAGATCATTTGGATAGTTTTTTACGTGATACATACATGGCAGGAACGCTTCGAGTACATCCAAAAGAAATAGTAGACAAGCTAACGTGTTCGCACGCTGGAATTGAATCGGATGAAGCAACTGCTACACAGCTGTTAGAAATCATTGAGGCAAACAACCGTCTCATTCACTCACCTTTGCTTCGAGCCGTTGACTTCTTATTAGCGCAAGCTGTTGATCTTCATTGGCAGGAAACAAGGGATGGTTTTTCTTTTTTAATGGATGCAGAAGTGACGGCGCAGATGATACACTCTCCAAATAAAGAGGTCCGAAGGCTGATTCAAATTCTACTTTTTGAACCCCATCGAATCGTGATAGAGAGTGGACCAGGGGATCGGATTAGAAAAGGGAAAGTATACAGCAAACAGCCGCTTGTTAATGGTACCCCTTATAGTAAAACAGAAAAGGGGAAGGCGTTTGAACGCCACATACAAGCACTAGTCAAAGAATATGATGTTCGTTTTGTTTGATTGGAAGCGTCGTTCTTTGGGACCGACGCTTTAGACCGTATGGACTTACATAGTACCTTTCCGTTACTATGCATCTCCGATTGATAGGTAGAGGATGATTAATCGTGTGAATATAAGAAATGATCGATTCGTAATTATCTGATATAATAAACGAGTAATTACGTTAAAGGAGTAACGCGTGAAGTGATCTTTGTTTGTTCCGTTTTCTACAAGCGAATGCAGGTAAAGGCACCGGCACAAAACGATTTGAAGAAAAGGCACCACGTTTAGAACCGAGGCTCATAAATGGGCGGGCATTGAATCAAGGGCATAAGCAAACGTTCATTGGTTGGTGGCAGAAACGATGTCGTCGAATATGCGATCGCAAAGCTACGTTAAATTCTTCAAATGAGGGGGACTAAAATGGAGATTAAGCAAGCAACAATACTAAATGCGGAGGAAATTGCACCTCTGTTTGATGCGTATCGGCAATTTTATAAACAGCCAAGTGATTTAACAGGAGCAAATAAGTACATCCAAACAAGGCTTTCTCGGCAAGACTCTGTCATCTTTTTTGCGTGTGAAGACAAGGCCTGTGTTGGTTTCGTTCAACTGTATCCAACGTTTTCATCTATTGGTATGGGCAAGGCACTTATTTTAAATGATTTGTATGTTGAACCAGCGCACCGGAAAAAAGGAGTCGGCGAAAATCTGCTCCAAGCAGCCAAGGACTATGCCGCTCGGGATGGAGCGAAAAGCTTGAGCTTAAGTACAGCAATTGATAACAAAGCTGCCCAGACGCTATACGAGCGAAATGGTTACGAGAAGGATGAACAGTTTCTTCATTATGAATTAAAGATGCATTAAATGAAAAAAAGAAGCGCTTCCTTAATTAGGAAAGCGCTTAAAAAGATTTTTCATATAAATGAAGTGTATGCTAGGTGTAAATGGTCTGGTCGCAGCCTAGTGAATAGCACAAAAATGAAAAAAGAGCTGCCTGCCCGGATGGGGGGGGTGAGTCAAAAGCGGTCCTCTGTTTAACGCATCATTAGTAGAAAAAGGGTTGTTTGATGCAGATGAAGATTAGTAGAAAGTGGTGGAGAATTGATCGATTTTAAAACACAGTATGACATGGCTCCAAACGTGGCATTGTTTTATGCAATGGTAGAAGAGAACTATTTACGGTTTATGAAGGGAGTAGAAGGAATAGCTAAAGATGAGTTCCATTTTAAAGGGCTTGAGGGAACTGAAAACAGCATTGCACAGTTAATTAAACACCTTGCCTATACGGATTTGGCTTGGAATTATCGGATTAGAGGAAGTGCTATTCCTGATGATCTTGAACAGATCTACGGGCCCTCAGAAGAGAATGGCAAGCTGCCTTCAGTCGATTGCCAAACCCCTATTCATACGTTGCTTGATCAATACGACTTAGTTATGACGGAATTGAAGGAAACGTGTGTCCGACTATCGGATGAAGACTTGTCAAAAGGGGTTTCTTATGAAGGTAAGGAAGCAACAATTCGATGGGGGTTATGGCATATCGCTGATCATAATCGCTACCATCAGGCGCATATTCATTTAATGAAAAAATGGTATAAAGAGAAAACGTTTGCGTCATTTGGATTTGGCAAAGGGAAATAGCTAAAAGAACAGAAGTTATGTAAGGTAATAAAAGGAATGATGCTCGAAAAGGGCTAAAGAGACAGATTATTTTTAATGGTTTATCATGTTATTATTTGTCTATATGTAAATATTGAAAGAAAAGGTTTGGTGATTTTGTTGTTTCTATTTGTCGTTCTTGCTTTTGGATTGTTAATGTCCACGTTATTTGCTATTGAGCGGAAATTAAGTAAAACGAATGAGCAAAATGATGAAATTATTCACTTACTCAAACGTAATAAAGATGCTTAGAGTAAGGCTTTTTGAGTTGCATAGGTACGAACGTGGCCGTTTCGTTTATTAAGATGGATTCATGTTTTATGGAGGTGATTATGTGTTTCCTGTACTAGAAACAGATCGTTTAAACCTTAGACAGATACATGAGCGAGATAGGGAGAGTATATATACTCTCTTTTCTAATGAAAACGTATTGAGGTATTATGGGCAATCTCCTTTTGAAAATGAAGAACAAGCTAATGACTTAATCAATCACTTTAACAACATCTATACGAATCGAAAAGGGATTAGGTGGGGAATTGAATTAAAAGCCTCTGAAGACCTTATGGGCACAGTAGGCTTTCATTTATGGTCTCCTAATCATCGTAGAGCGGAAATTGGATATGAACTATTACCAAGTTATTGGAATAATGGCCTCGGTTCAGAAGCGATCAAAAGAGTGATTCAATACAGTTTTACAGAGATGAAACTTCACCGTGTTGGAGCTGTTGTATTTGTAGAAAACGATGCTTCTAATAACCTTTTAGAGAAACTAGGTTTTGAAAAAGAGGGTTTGTTAAAAGAATATATGTTTCATAACGGTAAGTACAAGGACACATATATCTACTCGTTCCTAAAAAATTAGATGAAAATTATGTTTGGTGTTCTTCACAACTAAATTGTTTAAATAGGCTTATTAAGTACAGGTGAAGAAAGATTCATCATTGTGTACGGTTCCCCGTATTCCATTGTTTGGTCAATGAAGTTTTCCAGTAATTCGTTAGATTCTGTGATAATTTTTACTAAGTAACTATACTCTCCCGTTAGCCGGTGACATTCAATTACCATTGTGTTTTCTTTACAGAACTCGCTAAATAATTTACATTTATGTGTCTTCACAAGAATAAACGCTTTTACCGTTTTGTTGAGTTTGTTTGCGTTAACTTTTGTTGTATAGCCTTCAATAATGTTTTGTTCTTCTAATTTCTTAACTCTTTCAGTTACCGCTGGGACAGATAATGATATTTTTTTACTTAAATCAGTCATTGAGATGCGCCCATCTTGTTGAAGAATGGTTAAGATCTTTCGATTGATTTCGTCCAAATACGATCACACCTTATCATTTTAATTAAACATCTCGTTTTTTAACTCATTTTAAAGCATTTACATCTATATTCCTAACAAAACTAATTTTTTGATAAAGCCATTCATTTTATTATTAAAGTAAGTTGATGTTAGGAGGTATGTTATGGGTTTATTAATGAAAAAAGCATGTGAGAAATGCAGCATAGCACTAAATGGGCACGCGTATATTTGCTCTCACGAATGTACTTTTTGCAAAGAATGTACGAACTCAATGTCTCGAATATGTCCAAATTGTGGTGGGGAGCTCGTAAAGCGGCCTGAAAAAGGGTTCGTTCCCGTACGTGAGAAGGACAGTGGGGCTAAAGCATTATTAGTGATTGATGTTCAAAACGCATTTAATGATAAGAAATGGGGTGAAAGAAATAATCCTAATGCAGAGAAGAATATGAATACCATTCTAAGAGTCTGGCGAGAGAAGAATTGGAAAGTATTTATAGTGAAACATAAATCAGATCATCCTTCTTCTCTGTTTTTTCATGGTCACAAAGGGTATGAAGTGAAAGAGATGATCGACCAAAGAAATGACGACATGATTATTGAAAAGAAAGTGAACAGTAGCTTTATTCAGACAGACTTAGAATCGTTATTAGTACAACATGGAATTACATCGGTTGTAACAACTGGTTTAACAACGCCACATTGTGTATCAACTACTGTAAGAATGAGTAGTAATCTTGGTTTTAAAACGTATGTTGTATCGGATGCGGTGGCCGCCTTTGGATTGAAAGATCAAAATAATGTTTATTATGATGCAGATACAGTGCATGCTTTATCGTTAGCTACATTAAATAAAGAATTTGCAGAAATTATAACAACAGAGCAACTAGTAGCGAACATAGATTTGTTAAGGTAAACAAATAATTAACGATTGAAACATAGTTTAAACCGAATAAGTTTTTGGTATTAGAAAGGGGATGTACGTTTGCAGCAGCTGTTATTAATTATTGATGCACAACAAGAATTAATCGACGGGACCATAGCTGAACAAGCCATTTATAAAAAAGAGGATTTAATAATCTCTATTAATAAAGTGATTCATAAGGCTGAAAGAGAGAATATAGAGATTGTTTTTGTGAAGGATTTAGATGTTGCTGGAGGAGAAGGGGATGGTTTTCAAATACATAACGAAATCACCCAGCTTGATAAAGCAAGGATATTTAATAAATCGGCTACAAATGCCTTTTACAATACTGGTCTCCTAGAATATGTGACTCATCATCACATTGGACATGTTGTTATTATGGGGTGTGAAACACAGCATTGTATCGATAGTGCGGTTCGCACTGCCACGATTCATAGCATGGATGTCACGTTAATTGCTGACGGTCACAGTACGAGAGGAAATGATGTGTTAGAACCAGAACAAATCATTCATCATCATAATAGCACCCTCCACGGTCGTTACAATGTAGATCACTTCTCAATTGTTAGAAACTCTAACGAAGAGGTCTTTAGTCCAACTCATGATCAGTATAGATAGGGTATGTTACAGGGAGCTTTAGTTAAACCATTGGTATTAGCCATGTCTAATACCAATGGTTATGTTAATGTTATCTGGATCACTTCATTCATTTTATAATCGTAACCTTCTTTTGTGTGAATCCATGATAGAATGGCTGTTGACTGAAAAATAAAATTAGTTTAGGAAGGTTGATTGGATGGGGTCAAGAATCATGCATGCCATCATCGCCCAACAACTAGTAGAGCGGTTGTCTATAAAAGAGCAAGCGGCTTTTTTAATTGGAGGAATGGCTCCAGACGCTGGTTCTTCTAAAGATGAATCTCATTTTTTTATAGGTGAACATCGAGATTATTCAAGGAGTATTAACTATAAAGGTTTCTTAGCCAAGTATCACAGGAAAGCAAAAGATGCGTATATTTTAGGGTACTTCATTCATTTAATTGCCGATGATATTTGGCTAAAAGGATTTTATTTGCCATGGTTAAAAAACCGCATGGAAAAACAAAAAGAAACTGGACCTTTATATTATCGTGATTTTTCTTTACTAAATGGCAAGTTACTTGAACATTATGGCTTAAAAAAGGAGTTGAAAAACACATTCGATCAGATTTCGGGAATAATCGATTTAGAGGAGGTTACATCTAAGGATGTAGAAGCATTTATCCCTGCTGTCATTGAAGATATGAACTACGATCAACAAGTAATAGAGGAGAAATTAAAGATATTAACCTTTGATCAAATGCTTGGATACATTGAGACGTCAATTGAGATAGGCTATGAACATGTTAAGCGGTTAGAAGCATAATTAAATCAACGGTGAATACCGCAAGCTGTTGACAAGCTAAAGCACTCAATTGTGAGTGCTTTTTTCAATTGCTTCCACGCACTTCTTTTGGTAAACGATTTGGGGCACTTGGAACTTTACGTGGTTCATAGTCAATTTTTTCAGATGAGAAAACTTTGACAACAAGTGTGCCAGTGTATGCTTTTGCGATAATTAAAATTGGTTGGTTATGGTTGTTTGTGAAAACAAAGTCTGGACCGTACCAGCTAACAGTCGCATCCCTTCCTGGTGGAACATAGGTTACTCTTTTAGAGTGGGTGTACCGTTCATTGATTGTTAATGCCGCTTTATCAATCGCATTAAATAAGGTTGATGAAACTTGGCAAATGCCACCACCGATTCCTTCAGATAGCTCTCCTCGGACGATGATCGGTGCTGCCATATAGCCACGTTCTGCTGTACGCATACCCACGACTTCATTAAAAGAAAAGCGTTCACCTGGAAAGATAACCCGGTTATTAATGGCTGCTGAAGCGAGTTCAATATTGTTCACTCGCTGTTTGTTGCCCGTATTAAAGTACGTCGCATAAGCACCAACTTGTTCAGCTCGAATTGACTGCAACAAATCTGTATCGACTTTAGGGAACTGTTTTAAAAGAGGGACATCTACGACACGCTGTTCGTTGCTATAGAAGTAATCATAAAAATGTTCTTGAAACATTTGTCTGTCTAAGCGATAGCCAATTTGCTCTTCTATAATTTCGCCATACGTACCAAGCGTCGCATTTACTGGCGCTTTGTACACTTGTTTCTCCACATTATCAATGAGCTCCTCTAGCTTGTTTTGTTCTATGGTTGTTTGTCCAAGAACAGGGTCAAAAAACTCTTCTCTATGTAAGGAAACAATGGTTTCTCCTTCATGCATCAACTCAAGCGTTTCATCATTTGGTAATAAGGAAAATGCCAAAAGGAATGATAATAACAAGCTTGTCAAACAAATCCGCTCCTTTCCTCATACGCATTAGTATGGATCGTATCAGTAAGGAGCATTCGGAAGTATAGCAGAAAATAAGAGGTAAAAAATAGGAAGACAAAGACGGAGTTACTGTGAGTGGTATGGTGATTACGGATAAAGAGCGGAGATTCGGAGTCGGAGTGTTGAGATTTGAGTCTGTGGCGCGGAGAATCGGCGTCCTGGCGTGGAGATTGAGTGCAAAGAGCGGAGATTTAGAGTCCTGGCGTGGAGATTGAGTGCAAGGGGCGGAGATTTGGAGTCCTGGCGTGGAGATTTGAGTGCAAGGTGCGGAGATTGATGAGTGTGAGGTGGAGATTACGGATAAAGAGCGGAGAATTGGCGTTGGAGCGTGGAGATTTGAGAGCAAAGAGCGGAGATTTGGAGTCCGGGTGTGGAGATTGAGTGCAAGGTGCGGAGATTGATGAGTGTGAGGTGGAGATTTGCGGATGAAGAGCGGAGAATTGGCGTTGGAGCGTGGAGATTTGAGTACAAAGTGCGGAGAATTGGCTGTGGAGCGTGGAGATTTGAGTACAAAGAGCGGAGAATTGGCTGTGGAGCGTGGAGATTTGAGTACAAAGAGCGGAGAATTGGAGTACGGGCGTGGAGATTTGAGTGCAAGGTGCGGAGATTTGAGTGCAAGGTGCGGAGATTGATGAGTGTGAGGTGGAGATTACGGATAAAGAGCGGAGACGCGACGTCTGGCTCGAGGCACAGGTTCGTTACACAATAGCTTCAGTTGTGAGAGAAATAGATACACTAATAGGAAAGCAAAAATGGAGGCAAGTTCATGTACGAGCCTGCCTCTATATTCTCTATATTCACCCATGATCTTCTTATAACTTACTGTTTTCGGTCTGCGTGGGACTCACCCCATTCGTGCATTGCTGTAAGCACGGGTTCGAGCGTTTTTCCATATGCACTAATTGAATATTCGACTTTTGGAGGAATTTCTGAGTAGACAATTCGATCGATGATTTCTTCTTCTTCTAGTTCTCTTAGTTGTTTCGTTAATACTTTAGGTGTAATTTCTGGAATAGCGCGCTGAAATGCGCCAAATCTTGTTGTTCCATTAGCGAGCAAGTGTAGTAAAATAAGCGGTTTCCATTTACCTATGAGTATGCTAAGAGCTTGATCAACACGGCATTGTTTGGGGTTAATTTTCATTTTGTTTTCTCTCCTTAGTATCCTGAAGATACCATATATCCTAAAAGTGCGTACTTTTAAATGAGTTCATCATACGTCAAAATAGATGTGTAAACAACTATCGAGATTGAAGCTTATAAAAGGAGTGAACCTTAGGTGATGAATCGAATAGATCAAAGCAATGGGCTGGAATTCGGCATATATACATTAGGTGATCATTTACCTAATCCACATACTGGAGAACATATCTCCGCCGAGCAACGTGTAAAGGAAATTATTGAGTTTGCAAAGCTTGCTGATCAAGCGGGTTTAGATTTCTTTAGTGTGGGAGAAAGTCATCAGGATTATTTTGCAACACAGGCGCATTCGGTTGTATTAGCGGCGATTGCTCAAGCGACAAAAAACATTAAGATTGGAAGCTCTTCTACAATTATTAGTACGTCTGATCCTGTTCGGGTCTATGAAGATTTTGCAACAGTCGATTTAATTTCTGGTGGCCGTGCTGAAATTATTGCTGGACGAGCATCTCGTGTTGGTTTGTATGATTTGCTTGGGTATAACTTGCGCGATTATGAAGCATTGTTTGAAGAGAAATTTGATCTGCTGCGTAAAATTAATGAAGAAGAAGTTGTGAATTGGAGCGGTGAATTCAGGGCACCTCTGAATGATGCGCGGGTGATACCACGACCAAAAGAAGGAAAGCTCCCAATTTGGCGTGCGGTTGGAGGTACTCCGGCGAGTGCCATTAAAGCTGGTTATGCAGGGGTGCCTATGTTCCTTGCACATTTGGCAGGACCTACTGCTGTCTTTAAGCGTTCGATTGATGCGTATCGTGCTGCATTAACTGAAGGTGGACATGACCCAGTTGATTTCCCGATCGCGACAGCAGGACTTTTCTTTGCTGCAGAAACGACGCAAGAGGCGCAACGAACGTATTACCCACATGTAAATGAAGGGATTAAATTGACGAATGGTCAAGGTTTTTCAAAGCGGGCTTTTGCACAAGGGGAAGATGTTCGGGATGTATTGGCTGTCGGAAGTCCACAACAAATTATTGAAAAGATTCTTTATCAACATGAGATGTATGGGCATCAACGATATATCGCCCAACTTGATTTTGGTGGAGTGCCGTTTGAGCAAATTCGAAAAAACATCGAATTAATTGCAACTGAGGTTTTGCCCGCTATTCGCAAATATACGAAGGAGGGGTCTTGATGAATATTGTTGCCCTCTCAGGTTCGGTCGTTGGTTCAAAAACCCGTACGGCTATTAATGAAGTGGTGCGTACATTTGAAAAGAACTATCCAGAAATCGATGTCCAATTAATTGATTTGGCTGATTACAACATCCAATTTAGTGATGGGCGCAATTATCTTGAATACGAGGGTGATACTGGTTTTGTTGCAAAGGCGTTGATGGATGCTGATGCGATTATCATTGGTTCGCCTATCTTTCAAGCGTCCATTCCTGGAGCGTTAAAAAACATTTTTGATTTGCTACCTGTTCAGGCATTCACTGATAAAATCGCAGGAATTGTCATGACAGCAGGAAGTGCAAAGCATTATTTAGTTGCAGAACAACAGCTTAAACCGATTCTTGGTTATATGAAAGCGCAAATCGTGCAGTCGTATGTATTTGCAGAGGAAAAGGATTTTTCGCAGAAACAGATCGTCAACAATGATGTTTCGTTTCGAATTGAGCGTCTTGTTGAAGATACGTATGTGCTTGCCACCACGTATGCAAAAATCCGAGAAGAACAAGATGACGCTTATGATTTTTAAATCGGAGAGGCAGAGGCCTCTTCTTTTTTGTTTCATATGGATAAATACGATTGTGACACAATGTGCTAGCGATAAAAAGTTGCGTTTCCTGTAAAAGAAACAATTGATATTGATATTCATTCTCATAATGTGGGTCGGATCAAGCCTTCGCCTCTTTTTTAGATGAAACAAAAGAGCGTTCGTTGTTTGAGTCAGAAGTTGAGGTAGAAGCGGGTGACCAAATCATTACGTTATCGACTTGTGGTCCGGCAACGGCGGGGAAAGACGGACGACTTGTTGTACATGGAAAATTAGTAAAAGTAGGGTGAGGGTAATGTGCTCATCTCTAACCGTGAGAAAAACCTCAAAAACGTTTCGTTCAGAGGTTTTTTAAGTATTCACAACGCGAGGGGAGGACATACTCTATCTTGGTTACACGGCTTTAATTGTTCCTTGATGAAAAATCATTTGCCAACGCGTACCATTTAATTTCCAAATCGAGCTCCGTAATGAAATGCGCCTATCATTTCGTATCGTTTCATAGGTTGCTAAGATGATTTCAGCAGATAATGGGTTAATCGCAAAGTTTGAAACAGAATGAGAGGTGGTAGAGTCATTTTTACGCCATGCAACAAGCTGGTCTTGTTTTGTATAAATGGTACCGGAACTACCAAATTCAATAAAATCTTCAGCAAGGTGTTCGTTTAAAGCGTCGTATGTATAAGTCATTAGTTCTTTTTCAAGCTGTAAAATATGGTCTGACATCAATGCTTTACTCATTTAAAGCCCTCCTTACTAGACGTTCTTTCGACTTAAATGGTTTGTTTCCCTTTAATTGAAAAATGAATAGCGTTCAAACTGGTGCTTCTTCTGCTAGAGTGATATGTTAATAAAGAATCGATTTGCAAAAGGAGGCCAATCATGATTTTAAAACTAGTGACAGTTTTCCTTGTTGTCGTCGCGATTGTGTATGTCTTACAGTCAGACTTGCTAATTCAATTGCGCGCTGACGATGCGAGTGCCCAGTTGCTGGATGGTTCGCTTCCATCTTTATTGTTTATTTCTTTTCTATTTATGGCTGTTCAGGCGGTGGTGACCGTCATTCCTCTTGCACTTATTCTCTTTTTTAATTATTTATTATTTGATTTCTGGACGGGCTACGCTTGGAGTTTGGTAACAAGTATACTTGGGAGTACAATTGCTTTTTATTTGTACCGCTTCTGGCTACATACAATTGTCGAGAAGAAAGTCAGTAAAAAATGGATGCTGCGATTAGAAAGTCGTGGTTTCTGGGTTGTGTTGACGAGCCGTCTAATACCAGTTATGCCAACGAGCTTAATCAATTTAGCTTCAGGAAGTAGTGGAATTCGCTTTCGTTCGTTTTTTAGTGCGACATTTATTGGAAATGCGCTCTATTTAATCGCGTTGTTTTTATTAATGGAAGGACTCGTGACGGCTGAATTCGAATGGATTTTGTTTAGTGTGGTGGCGATTGTCGCTGTAGCTGTCTTATTTCGGAAAAGGTTGGCGGGTTACGTGAAAGGCATATCATAAAAAGAGGGAAGCCGCATTTGGCTCCCCTTTTAATAGTCTCGCTTGTTTCCTTTTTTTACCCATTCCCAATCTTGTTCTACATTGGCACGTACTTTTTGCAGAAGTTGGTAAAATTGAGCGGCTTCTTCAGCTGACAATCCAGTTAATGCTTGCGTATTTGAGTGTTTCTCTTCTCGTAAAAGGATTGGATAAATGTCGATTGCTCGTTGAAGTGGAAAAAGACGTTTAATTTTCTTATTGGACTCGTCGTTTCGTTTTTCTACAAATCCTTGTTCAACGAGTTTAGCAACCGACCTGTGAGCCGTTGTCCTGTCTGTTTTTACAAGGTCGGCTAGTTGATCTTGGATGATGCCAGGATGTTCACAAATGCGAACAACGTATAAATATTGGCCTTTCGAAAGCCCAAACTCTTTAAACTCAATGTTGCTAAGGGACTCAAGGGAACGTGAGATGATGCCAACTTCACGTAATAAATCATTCATAGACATTTCCTTTCATTATTTTGTTGCATTCTCAACAAAAAGGTCGTAGAGTGGAGAAGGTGTTTCATACAGTGTAAAGAGAAAAATCGTTTATGTATAGGAGGCATATGTAAGGTGAGCATTAAAAACCAATCTCCCATGCGGAAAAAAATGATGGTCGTTACGGTATTGTCTGCTTCGTTTTTGTTCTTATTTAATCAATTTTTATTAATTACCGCATTCCCGACCATTATGAACGAGTTTACGATAAATGCGACTCAAGTGCAGTGGCTCACAACGTCATTCTTGTTAACGACAACAGTGATGATCCCGATGATGGGATATTTAATGAACCGTTTTACGGCAAGAGCGTTAACCATTACAGCTCTCGCTAGTTTCGCAGTCGGAACTTTTCTTGCGGCGATTGCACCATCATTTTCGTTACTGGTCGTAGCGCGAGTCATTCAAGCCATTGGCGCCGGAATGATGCTCCCCCTCGTTCAAACGGTTCTTTTACTCGTGTATCCTTATGAAAAAAGAGGCTATGCAATGGGGTTGATGGCACTGGTTTTAAATGTAGCACCAGCGATTGGTCCTCCGATAGCTGGATACATTGTTGACGTCATGGATTGGCGTTTTTTGTTTTGGCTTGTTTTGCCGCTTTCATTAGTCATTTTTGCCTTGGGCATTGTGTTTATGCAAAATGTTACGGAACAAAAAGAAGCGAAATTAGACTTGGTATCCCTAGTGTTTATCGCTTTTGGTTTCTCTAGTGTCATCCTTGGTTTAAGCAATATTAGTATTGTTGGTTTCATACACATCACAGTCATTGGACCACTCGTTTTAGGATTGATGGCTATTACAGTCCTCATTTGGAGACAGCTGCGTTTGAAGATTCCGATGCTTGAAATGCGTTTATTCCGGAAAACACTGTTCGTGTATGGCGTCATCTTGAGTTTCGTCATTTCCGTACTCTTGTTGTCGACAGAAACGCTTCTGCCCTTACTTGCACAAGATGTCCAAGGAAGAAGTGCGTTTTCCTCTGGTATGATCTTACTGCCAGGAACCCTCTTGCTTGCTGTTACAGCGTTTGTCTCCGGTCGTTTGTTTGATTTGTATGGTGCAAGGCTGCTTAATATAGGCGGCTATGCGCTACTTACTTTGACACTTGGTGCATTTGTCTTTGTAGATGAATCAACAAACATTCTCATTTTAATTGTTTGTTTCTCTCTCTTTATGAGTGGAATCGGTTTAACGATGACACCGGCAACGGCGATCGCCATGAATGCGCTCGAACAATCAGAACTTGCACACGGGACTGCGATCGTGAATACGATTAAACAATTTGGGGCTGCTTTTGGGGTAACGGTCTTAACGACGATTGTGAGTCTTCAAGCGAATCAACCACATGTTGACTATGCGGAAGGTACATTAACAGGCTTGAAACTGGCATTTGGAGCAATGGCCATTGCCGCACTCCTTGCTTGGATTCTTGTGCTTGTAACAAAAGAAAAGAAGGAAAACCCTTCTTAATCACGAAGCCATTCCGTTTAAACGGAGTGGCTTTTTTAACGTAGGAGTGAATGGTATTGACTAACATCGTAATCATCGCGAGGGAAGAAGCTTATTGAAAAGTATGGTGATCAGTGAGTGAGGAGGTGGAAAAATGAACAGCTTAATTAAACCGATGCAACAAAGTGAAGCGGAGATCATCCTACGAATGATGTTATGAAAGTGAATACGCTTTTTATAATATGACTGCAGATCCAGAAGACTTAGCAGCGTTTCTCGATCGAGAAGATAGGGGAGACACCTATTTCAGTGTGTATGAGAACGAGCAACTAGTCGGATACTTTTGTTTTCAGTTTCAAGGAGAAGACGAATTAGAAATGAGTCTTGGCATGCGCCCTGACTTGACTGGTGTAGGGAAAGGAAGCTCTTTTCTACATGGTGGTTTAGATTTTGTGAGAGATAAGTATCATCCCAAAAAAATAATCCTCACTGTTGCGACCTTTAATCAACGAGCAATTAAGGTCTATCAAAAGGCTGGTTTTATTATTGTCAATACGTATAGTCAGCAAACCAATGGTGGAATTTATCAATGATGGTTTATGAGTGGAAGACATGATCTGTGAGGTCCAATTGTAGCAATAGAGTTGGAGGTGTTTCTAATGATTGAACAAAAAGTAGAAGAAAAAATGAGAAAGAGAGAATAATCTCGTTGACACTAGTGCATGCCAACTGGAAAGGTAGACTTGAATGAATAAAACGAACCTATCAATAGAGGAAGATATCTTTGCTACAATAACCAACAAATTCGGGATAAAGGTAGAGACTGCCAAGCAAATTCACCAAGGCTACCAAAATTTGAAATGGCAACTGACAACGGACCAAGGTCATTTCTTTGTAAAACAATACAATCAAGAGCGGTACCCGAAAGAGTCTCTTAGCGGGTTAGAAGCATCGTTACAAAAGCAATCTTTACTGTATGAAAATGGTATTCCATGTCCTAAGTTATATTCTAATCAGGGGAAGTATGTGATCGAATCAGAACAAGGAGAGCGCTTTGTGATGATGGGACTATGTGATGGCAGGAATATAAAGCCAGGGACAGCAACTGCCAACCAAATGTACAGCTTAGGTCAAACTGTAGGGCGGATGCACCAATTCGTTCATTCACATGTTGAAAAGAGAGCATTACACTGGGATGTTGCCTCCAAAAGAAAGATGATGAATAGTTGGAAAGCGCGCTATGAAGAAGCTGCTCGATACGGAGATGAGAGGTTGCTTACGAATCTTGAGATTCAAAGATCCATTCTTGAGGCTAGTAATACAGACTTGTTTTCCCGATGCATCAAAGGGTGGGCACATTGGGATTTGTTTGTTGACAACCTCTTATTCAATAAAGACCGAATTACAGCCATTCTTGACTTTGATCGGACACATTATGTGTATCTCGATTTTGATATCTCACGACCAATCTTATCGTGCTGCTTAAAAGACGGGGTAATGGGATTAGATTCCGTAGCTGCCTTTGTTGAAGGGTATAGAGAGTACAGAACACTAACTCTTCCTTCATTCGTGCGTTCCCTTCAATTAACTTGGTGGAAAGAAGCAGAGTGGGTCAGAATAAGAAGAGATGAAGATTCATCACCACTAATTAGGTTTGCGGAGGAAAATGGCTGGGTGGGGAAACATTGGTATGAGTTGGAGGAGCTGTTTTCAGGTATCTCAAACTAGTTAATAACAGAAAGATCTGTTTCCATTCCCGTCATCCATTCCCATCCTATCTAGTACATGCTTTAAAAAAAGAACGGTGGTCTTAGGTATAAAGGTGGCAATACAAGGATTTTATTCTTTGAAACAGGAAACGCTTTTTAAACGAAGAACAAATGTAAAGAATCGTGTTTAAGAAGGAGGAATGGGAATGAAGAAAATAAAAGATCAGACTGCGCTTGTCATTGGTGGCAGCATGGCTGGATTTTTTGCTGCTCGAGTTTTATCTGATTTCTTTCAGAATGTGATTGTTGTTGATCGTGACCAGTATCCAAGTGAGCCACAGAACCGAAAAGGAGTACCACAATCATTTCATGTCCACCGACTCCTTCCTAAGGGAAGAGAAATCATTGAAACGTATTTTCCCGGTTTCATAGAGGATTTGGTTGCAAAAGGAGCCTATGATGCGTTAGATAAACCAGGTTATGTGGTGACGCCATTAGGGGAATTAGAAGTAACGTCACCAATTGAAGATGCAGGGTCAAGCCGGGCGCTGTTGGAATGGACGTTGCGAGAACGAGTGATGACTCGTCCGAATATAAAATGGGTGACGGACATAGAGATAAATGGGTTGACACAGTCTGATGATCATCTTGCGATTACAGGTGTATGGGGAAAAAAGCGGAAGACAGGCGAACAAGTTTGGCTTGGTGCTGATATGATCATTGATGCAAGCGGACGTTTAACAAAGTTAGAACACTGGCTTAAACAACTAAATAAAACGATCCCCGCTTCTGAAAGGTTACATACACATATTGGCTACACAACCAGGTACTATGAAGTACCAGAAGAGGCAGATCAATCGTTTACAGATATTATTGTCCAAGGTGTTCCTTCAAAAGAAATTGGCGCCGGTTTGTTTTCATTTCAAGAAAACAAGCGTGCCGGCATTATTTTATACTTTGCTGGTGGAGGACAGTATCCATCTACTGATGGAGAAACGTTTGAGTCCGATATTTCAAAGTTATTTGATACAAGAATTGCGGATACAGCAAAAGGGTTTATTCCTATTACAGAGCCACGCGGCTACCGCATACAAGAATGTGTGCGCCGTCATTATGAAGAGGCAGGGGACTGGCCAAAAGGGCTAATCGCAATCGGAGATGCTTTTTGTAATTTCGATCCGTTATTCGGTCAGGGGATTAGCGTTGCGGCAATTGAAGTAAGCATACTAGACCAATTCTTAAAAGAACGAACTTTTCTAGAAGATGGGTTTGAACAACGTTTTATGAGAAACATCCAACAAGCAATTGAGCCGGCTTGGTGGACCAGTGGGTTGTCAGATCTGCAATGGCCAGGTGTTTCGTATGAAGGGAATGGAACATTATCTGATGTGTCGTTTGCGTTAACTTATTTAGAACAATACATGATTAAAGCTTTTGAAGAGAAAAAGCAAGGAAAGACAGAACTTGTGAATCGTTATTTTGGCATGATTGGTTTATTGCATTCACCTACTGAAGTCTTTAATGGCGAAACACTTGAAAAATTAGCACAAACATCGGATGCGTTAGCAGCTTATAGACAAAAGGGAGAGACGTGGGAGGATGTGATTAAAACGCATATTCCTGTATTTGTAAAGGGATTGGTTGTTTAAATTGGAATGATGGATTGATTTTGATGACTTTTTTGGGGGAGGGGGAGCTTACTTGGAATTTACAGAACGTACGTTGAGAATAATAAGATGAGCAGAAAATGAAGCAGAGAAAACAAGAGAGCTCGTTCTTCCTATCCATTTATTTCTAGGGGTATTGCAAGGAAATACAGGTGTCTGTGCTGAAATCAATCAACTAAATCCAACGCTATATAATTTAGTAATTGAAAAGGCAATATTCTAACAGTTTATCTTATAGAAATGCAGAGGCAAATGATAGTGAAGCGTTAACGGCTTTTACAAAAAACGAATTTGGTGAACGGTGGCTGCCTTCAATTAGGAGTGGTTTTAGCAAAATAGAGATCCCTATTTTTCTTGCTAGAAAAAATGATGAGATAATAGGGTTTGCTTGTTTTGATGTCGTTCGAAATGAAAAAGGATTGTTTGGTCCAATGGGGACGGCAGAAACAAATCGAGTTAAAGGGGGGTATGCAATACGGACCCTATCAATGATAGGTAGGAAGAGAATCGTAGTATGATTACATTGACGCGCGCCTCTCCCAACTTACAAAACAGCAAGGATTCAATGGGCGTTCAGATCTATGGAGTATGTCTAGGGGTGAATACGAAGAGACGCGCGGATGACTTTACCTTACGTCAAACGTAATTGTACCACTTGCTGCAACGGTTCCTGTTACTACATCGCCATAATAGGAACCTGGCAACATACCCGTAAACGTTCTCGTCAAATTTGGCTGACGCAATGGTCCAAAGCCAGTGCAGTTTCCAGTGTTAGCATTACACAAACGAACCATTGGATCGCCAGAAAAATTTAGGTTTCTGACAGTGACCGTAACGTTAGCCCCTCCTTGTGGAACTGTTAATTTTCCGTCCCATTGCCCATCTCTTGTTTTGAAATTATACGGGCCATATGTTTTTAAAGGGGTGACAGCATCAACGTTAGTTTCAACTGATGATTCAGCAAATGCCTCCGATGGACTATTTAAAGAGGCCACGGACAAAACAATGACTAGTATCAAAAATGAAAATATTTTTTTCATTAAGTTCACCTCCTTTTCTTTATTAAACATATTTGCGGGATTATTTTCAAGGTCTCTATTGATTTTCCCAACGTTACTTTTGAACCAATCTACTTAATCTGCTCTCACAAAAAAGGACATCAATCTCCGTTTAAGAGGTATGGATTTATCGAAGGAGCCTGGCGTAGCTAGGCTCCTTTCCATTTAATGGTTATTTCATCACCTGGATAAATCAGATGAGGATTTTCCAAGTTATTTGTTTTCTCAAGTGTTGTCCATAAATAATTGTAGCGCAAGCCAATTTCAAACAGGGTATCACCTGGTTGGACGGTGTGGATTGTTTCGGTTGGTGCAGTACTTGAATCTTTAGAACCGAGCGTAAACGATGCGATTGTTCCAGAGATTTCATAGCTTGCAAGAAGCGTTGGTTCGCCGCTTGGGCTGGAGCTTGCTGGAACAAATTTTAACCCTTCTGGTGCGTTATCGCTTGGTGTGTCTTTGGCACTAAAATCGCGAGTAGAGAAATAGGTTTCGTACGTCGCCGTAGCTGGATCAGTAATGTCATACACAAACAATCCCCCATCACGTTCAAGAGCGATAAATGCAAATGTTTTGCCATCAATCTCTGCTAGTTCTACTGTTTCTGGTTCTGGCCCTTTGTTGTCACTCCGATCATCGAAAGCATCTTCTTCGTGATTGGTATTAAAGAAGTCTGGGTTGATTTCGGCTAGTTTTTGCTCAAAGTCATCGCCGCTATCAAATACAAGCTCCATTGTGTCTGCGTCAAAAATAGAGAATGAACGTCCACCAAAGGAATAGAGTGCTTCATATTGACCATCCTCGTTTGTTGGTGCAGATGTAGTAACGTTTAAACGTCCGAGTTTTTCATCGGCAAATAAATCATCTGCGACGAGTTGATCCAATTCTTTTTGGGAGAATCCAGCAAAAAGATCTGCATTGAAAGCCACTTTACCTTCAAGTTCAGCGGCACGCGCTTCTTCAGAGAAGCCCTCATAATCTTACGCGTCCCCTTCATTTGGTGTAACGATATACGTTTTCCCGTTTGTTTCATAAAGTGCAATTGCATCAGGTTGATGAATACCTAAGACTGGCCACTGTTGGATGTTGATTTTTCCGTCTTTGTCAGAAACGTCCATGCCTCTCCCAGTCTCTGAATGATCTTTATAGCCAAGAGATTTCACGCTTTTAAATTTGTTTTCGTTTAAATCAAGTATGGCAATGGCGTTGCTTTCCTGTAAGACAACATAAGCGAGCGAGCTATCACTTGTTACAGCAATAAATTCTGGTTCAAGATCTTCTGCGTAACTTGAATCTGGGTGGACTTTGCGTACATTTTCTTCAACAATGTCATCACTGAATGTGGCTGTCTCGATCGTTGCTGCTTGTTCCGCACCTTTGCTTATATCGATGATTGAAACGGACCCTTCTGGGTTGATGTGATAGTCGTCACTTGGCTCACCCTCGTTAGCAACGAGGAGCTTCTCTCCATCTGGAGTAAACGTGATCATGTCTGGGAGAGCGCCTACTTCAACTGTTGAGAGGTGGCTACCATCATTTTTCATAAAGATTACATGACCTGGATCTGTTTTTGGATCCGCGACAGTAGCGACAGCAATGATGTCTTCCGTCGGGTGAACAGCAATACTAGTCAAATCGCCTACACTTGATAGATTAGGATCAAGATCTTTTACGTATAGTTGTTTTTTTAAAGGGATTTCATTAAAGATTGTATGATCTTTAAGTGCGTCGTCAGCAAGAATGTCAATAGATTGGGCATCACCATTAATGGAAAAGATTTGGTTGCTTCTCTCATCATACGCAACGATTTCAGCTCCACCAGAGCCAAATTCGGCACCGCTGTGATAGCGACCGGAAAGTGTGATTGGTAAGTTGCCAGTTGTTGCTTCATCATGAAGAGTAAGTGAGGATGGACTTTCTTGTTTAGGAGGTGGGGACCCGTCACTTGCATGTGCAGGAAGGGTAGAAGTTGTTAAAATAGTAGCGAGCGCTAAGGAAGCAATGTACGACTTTTTCATGTAGGTCACCTCGTTGTATATGTATGCACCAAGCATAGCAAGGGAATGAAAACGAGGTGTAAAGCAAGGGTGAATGATTTGTAAAGTAGTTGGAGAAAAAGTGAAGTGAGAACGGGGGATGGGTAAATGGAAATTAAAGAGATTCAAAAAGAAGAAGCGTGGAAATTGAGACAGATCATTATGTATCCAACTAAAAAGCAATCTGCTGTGAAGCTTACAGATGATGACGTAGGTGTGCATTACGGATTATTCGTGAAAGAGAAACTCATTTCCGTTGTTTCATTATTCCTTATGGAAGAAGAGGCTCAGTTTCGCAAGTTTGCGACACTTGGAGAAGAGCAGGGAAAAGGGTATGGGACGTTTTTATTGCGTCACGTGTTAAATGAGGCGGAAAAAAACGGTGTAAAGAAGGTTTGGTGTAATGCAAGAAAAACAAAAAAGAACTTCTACAAACGATTTGATTTAGTAGAAACGGATAAAACCTTTAGGCGTGGTGAAATCGATTATGTCATTATGGAGAAAGTGAAGGATAAAACCGAATAGCTTGTTGGTAGTTCTCTGAAATCTGGATGTCAAAGTCAATAAATTCGATATACAAGAGGAAAAGGTTTTTGTTTATCCAATACATATAGCTAGTTAAAAGAATGATTGTTATAAGTGATATACTGGATAAAAAGGGGGGATAGCAATGGTTTTAGAAGCAGTCATGTTGCAAGTCAAAGCAAATATGGAACAAGAATATGAAACAGCATTTAGAGATGCATCTAAACTAATTGCCTCGATGAAAGGGTATAGATCTCATGAATTGCAAAGGTGCATGGAAGTAAAAGGAAGGTATTTATTATTAGTTAGGTGGGAGACATTAGAAGATCACACCATTGGTTTTAGAAACTCTAAAGAGTATAAAAGGTGGAAAAAACAATTGCATCATTTTTATGATCCATTCCCGACAGTTGAACACTTTCAACGTGTCCCACTTTAAAGTAGAAAGAGGATTTTGTGATGTTGCAGACATTATGGCTTGCTGGGATGCCAATGTATATTCCATTTATAAGTGTGTTAGCTACGATGTTAGGTGCTAAGTATGAGGAAGAGTCGATTTATTAACCTGCCATTCTATGTACAATCATTATTATACTCATTCTATCTCTTGAAATATGGAGTTTTTATGCAATTGTGAGTCTTCCAGGAGTTCTATTACTTATGGAAAAAGGTGAAATTTGATTACATAAAAAATGAGGAGATCCACCGTTGATGGAAAAAGTGAATGTCCCTAATAAATATAAAATGCTTGATTAATAGGAGAATAAAAACACTAAGATCTGTTTTATGTAGATTCAGTACACTTAATTTGAAGAAGTGAATCGTTGGACTTATAGTAAAGAGAATGGATTTTTAGAATTCTTCATCCCTATCTCGAGTTAAACGTCTCAATAAGAATTTCCTTACTTGTGTATTTGCTTCCGAATGTGAATTTAATTTGAAGGAAGTCTACATATTCACTAATTCATTATGGGCTCTCCTGTTTGTTTCCGTATATTTCATAAGCAAAATAACCAACCAAATAGCCTATCCCTGCTCCAAAACTAATTGTAGATAGTAAGGAGATGTTGAAAATTAGGCTAATAATTATACCTACATTACAACCAGCTATCATTCCTAGTGGTATTAAACTATCTAATAAACGTTGAGCTTTTTTTGTTTTTTTCTTAGCTAGCGTACCTTGTTTAAACTTATGTTCAAGTCTTTTAATAACGAATACAACAACCGCTCCCATTAATGCAAGAGGTAGCACATTGTAAAAAATGTCCATCACGAACTCCATAGTAGATAGATCTCCTTCCATTTTTAAAGGTAATTTTATTTACATAGGTGTGGGTCGAGCTAGTTACAAAAGAGTAGAATTGATTTTAAAAAACCTCGTTCCTTTACGTAAAAACGAAGCAGGCAGCCACCGGCTTCGTTTTATTTATAGTTGTTTAACTGTGTATGTGATATTCTTCTTGCTGTTGCTGTTTAATTTCTTTGCCAATAACTCGGCGGCAACAGAATCAGTAAAGGTTTTATCCAAATGGCTGTTTGAATCCTTTAGGGTTCCTGTCACCCCGTTCGTGTCGCGTACAATTTTGTACATACGGGGTCACTCCTAAATTCAATTCAGCATAGCTTAAAGCTGTTTTTTCATTGTCTCACACCTAGTGCCTCTTAGTAAGGGATAATTTCCGACAATTTATGCATGAGGTCATGATTGCGGTTGGGTTAAATGGTTTTATACCCCCATGCCTCTAAGACTGCTCCGACTGCTTCTTCTAATTTTTCTTCAATGATACCAGCGAAACCAAGGACGATTCGTGGCGGTAGTGTGTCATCAATCTCAATCGAGTAGGCCGATAGAGGGTACACTTTTGCTTCTGCTAGACGTGCTTGCTCTACAAGCTCCTCTTCACTCATCCCATTTTTTACGATTAGAACAATATGAAGACCAGAGCGTTCACCAATGATGGATAGTTTTTCTTCGTATGGTTTTAGTAAGTTAAGCACTTTTTCGAGTTTGCGTCGATAAATTTTCCGCATTCGATTCAAGTGTTTTTCGAAGTCTCCTTGTTTCATAAATTCAGTGAGCACCTGTTGATCAATGCGGGAGACAGTTGAATGGTAAAACGAAAAAGTGCTTTGATACATGCTGACAAGTGGTTTTGGCAGCACCATATAGCTAATTCGGGCCGAAGGGATCAGTGATTTAGAAAAGGTGCCTAAGTAAATAACTTTGCCACTCGCATCCATACTGTGTAAAGAGGGAATCGTCTTTCCGCTATAACGAAATTCGCTATCGTAATCGTCCTCAATGATGTAACGTCCGTCCACGGCTTCAGCCCAGTTTAATAGTTTTTTTCGGCGGTTGATAGAGAGGACAGATCCATAAGGAAAATGATGGGATGGGGTGGTGTACAGCACGTCAATTGGTGATTGAATGACACGGTCAACGTCAACCCCTTCCGCGTCAACAGAAAATGGATAAAAGTCGTTTGGGTAATTACGCAGTAGTTTGCGCATTAATTGGTATCCTGGGTCTTCAATGCCGTATATTTTATGATCGCCAAGCAATAAAAAGACTTGTTGTAGCAGCGTTTCAATGCCAGCACCAACAACGATTTGTTCAGGGGTGCATTGGACACCACGGGAATGATATAAATAGGTAGCAATTTCGTGGCGAAATGTTTCTTCTCCTTGGTTATGACCTAATAAAAGAATGTTGTTGTTGGCTAGATCAACCGTATTTTTCATATATTTGCGCCATTTCTCAAAGGGAAAATGGCGTGTATCGATATGGGTCGGGTGGAAATTAAAGCGAATCACATCTGTTGGTTGCGCTGGAACAGCCGTTATTTTTTCGTCAGAGCGGATATATTCCAAATCTTCATACGCTTGGACGAAAAAGCCTTTTCGTGGCAAGACTTCTACATACCCTTCCGCCGTTAATTGTTCGTAAGTTGATTCGACTGTGTTTTGACTAATTTTCAAGAAGTCAGCTAGTTTTCGTTTGGATGGTAGTTTTGTTCCATACTCAATTCTGCCTTCGGTAATTTCATTTTTAATATGTGAATATAATTGTTCATATAGAGGAACGGAACTTGTTCGGTTTAGTTCACACCATAGCTTCTCCATCGACATTTGCTCCTTTTTACTGACCTCATCAAATTGATCGAAACTGACACTTACAATACAATCAGTTGTTTTCTATACTAGGGAACAAATCAATAAAAAGCAATTAAAAGGAGCGAAAAAAATGGATCGATTAGTTGGTACGGACCGAGTGAAGCAAGGAATGGCGCAAATGCAAAAAGGTGGCGTCATTATGGATGTTATTAACGCGGAACAAGCGAAAATTGCTGAAGAAGCTGGAGCAGTTGCGGTTATGGCGTTAGAGCGTGTGCCTTCTGACATTCGTGCAGCCGGTGGCGTTGCGAGAATGGCAGACCCTACAATCACCGACGATGTGTTAAATGCGGTATCGATCCCAGTAATGGCGAAAGCGCGTATTGGTCACATTGTTGAAGCGCGTGTACTTGAAGCAATGGGTGTCGATTACATTGATGAGAGCGAAGTTTTGACGCCTGCGGATGAAGTGTATCATTTAAATAAGCGTGATTTCACTGTTCCTTTTGTGTGTGGTGCTCGAGACTTAGGTGAAGCTGCGCGTCGAATCGGTGAAGGAGCGTCGATGATTCGAACAAAAGGGGAGCCGGGAACAGGCAACATCGTTGAAGCGGTTCGTCATATGCGAAAAATGCAAGCGCAAATTAAGCAAGTAGCGAATATGTCGACAGATGAGTTGATGACAGAAGCAAAGAATTTAGGGGCACCATATGAGTTGCTTTTGCAAATGAAAGAAACTGGGAAGTTCCCTGTTGTTAATTTTGCGGCAGGTGGGATTGCCACACCAGCGGATGCGGCGCTCATGATGCAGTTAGGCGCAGATGGCGTTTTTGTTGGCTCGGGTATCTTCAAATCCGATAATCCAGAAAAATTTGCACGAGCAATTGTGGAAGCCACAACGCATTATACGGATTATAAATTGATTGCAGAGCTATCAAAGAACTTAGGTACAGCGATGAAAGGGATTGAAATCTCGACCCTTTCGGCAGCTGATCGTATGCAGGATCGTGGTTGGTAATGGCAACAATTGGCGTATTGGCATTACAAGGGGCGGTTGGAGAACATCTCCGTTTTCTTGAAGAAAACGGTGCCAACGCTGTTGAGATCAAACGTATCGAGCAGCTAGAAGAAATGGATGGGCTTGTAATTCCTGGTGGTGAATCAACGGCAATGCGACGGCTCATAGATAAATATGATTTCCTTGAACCACTTCGAACGTTTGGGAAAACAGGTAAGCCAGTTTTTGGAACGTGTGCTGGATTGATTTTAATGGCAAAAACCGTTACGGATCGAGAGGAAGGCCACTTAGGATTTATTGATATGGTTGTTGAACGGAATGCCTTTGGCAGACAACGAGAAAGCTTTGAAGTAAACCTGAACGTAAAGGGAATTGCGAGTGATGTAAATGCCGTCTTTATTCGTGCTCCTCTCGTTAAAGAAGTGGGCGCAGAAGTGGACGTATTAAGCGAATACGACGGCGAAATTGTTGCCGTTAAGCAAGGGCCGTTCCTCGCTTGTTCCTTCCATCCAGAGTTAACCGATGATTCAAGATTACACCAAGCGTTTATACACATGGTCGACGAATACCGCTTTATGAAAGCAGAGTGATTCATCGCTAATTATACCGTTGATAAAATGCCCCAGAGATGAGATCTCGGGGCGTTTTTCTTCGCTCAAATTTCTCATTCTCAAACCTCAATTGGTTCACAAACGTTTTCCTTTCCGTTGATTTTTTAACTTTTTTCTTTGATTATGCAACAAGCAGACAGCATTTACGTAGACTCCGTTCTGCGAAAAGCGGAGAGAACGCCAGGAGCGAAAATAAATATCAAAGGAATCGTTTAGTACGCACAAAAAATAGCTTTTCGAGAGTTCGAACGAGACAAGTATGCTATGCTAATACTAGTACATAGTCGTAAAAAAGGAGGAGCCAAGTTGAACATTCGTTTACTTAAACCAGAAGAGGTCCTGCCACTTGATTTATTACTCCTTGCTGATCCATCCGAAGACCTTGTCCGTTCCTATGTTGCCCGTGGCGAGTGCTTTGTTCTTGAGATAGAAGGTCTAATTGTTGGTACATTTGTGTTAATTCCAACTCGTCCAGAAACGGTTGAGCTTGTAAATGTCGCCGTTGATGAAGCGTATCACGGCAAAGGATATGGCAAACACCTTGTTATGCATGCAATAAAGGTTGCCACAGAGCAGGATTTTAAAACAATCGAGATTGGCACTGGTAATTCAAGTGTTATTCAGTTGGCGCTTTACCAAAAGTGTGGGTTCAGGATGACCTCGATTGATCGTGATTTTTTCTTGCGTCATTATGATGAACCAATATATGAAAATGGCATCCAAGTGATTGATATGGTGCGACTTTCGCAAGATTTATCGTAATGATCTCAACGTTTATGGAAATGAGTTCGTTATTAGGAGAGTATCCAGACATATGATGGGCTTGTTATAAATGACGAAATTTTTAGAAATAAGTTCATTTTGTTGCTCATAGAAGAACTTTGTTGTTGTATTCTAATTGAGACAATGGTATTCTCATATGAATCGCGGTTCATTTTCTGTCTATTTAAAAAAGGAGGTTTCGTGAATGACGTTAGATGCTTTAACGGTTGACATGCTCGAAAAAGCGCTTGAGGAAGCAAAGGCTCAAGACCTCGCTGATGATTTGATTGCTATTCTTCGAAATGAATTAAGTAAACGTAATATCTTACCATCAAAAATGTAACGTCCGCATCCTTCCATGTCATCTACTGTTCTTGCCTCATGAATGGCAGCTTCATTAGTATATTATCCTTATCTTAGCAACCTACATAATGATGAATGACTATTTATTTCATTTCATTTAACTATACACGTATATAGCCCACGAATCATAAGATGAGAGAAAAGCACTCTCTATTGTAGGTGGGTGAACGAATTGGCTAATAATAAAAAATCACAAAAAAAGGCAGAAACAGAAGAGGAAAAAAGGCAAGAAGAGCTGATTGAGTTTTCAGAGGATCTTATTTTTTATGGAACAATCTTAAGCACAATTTCTTCTGCCATGGGGTTAGTTGGTGTCTGTATTGCCCGGGAAGTTGGAAGACAAAAAGATGCTTCGGAGTCTACTCAAGAAGAAGCAGAAGAAGTAGCAACCTTTTTTGCGGGAGGGGCGTTAAGAGGGGCGAATGAGCAACAGCTTCCTAATTATTTGTATGAGCATGTGAACAATATGAGAAGAGAACTTGACCATGTCAATTGGCAATTAAAACAAATGCAAATTCAATTGGATCAATGGAAACGGCCTCCAAACAAATGAACAGTGGAACAGTGTTCAGTTGTCTGGAGGTGAGCTTATGGACAAGCGTTTTTATTGGATCCATTTAAGAAAAAGTGCGAATGTGGGCTAGGAATGGGACAAGAAAATTTGGGCTCAAATAACGCTTGTAAGCCCCATTGCCTGCTTTAACGCTTTCATGCTATACTAGAAATCAAGTAAATGAAATGCTTGTTCACTTTTTGATACGAGATAGCGACCCTATTATCGGTTAAATCTGTTTGCAAGAATCGTATAGTGATTTACTGTTGGCCTGTAGTAGCGAACCCTGCTATTTTCTAACCGTTGATCTCTTCGTGGAAGGATAGGTAAATTCTATTCTTTTATAGGGGATCAACGGTTTTTTTGTTGTGGTGGTTCCGCTTTCATGGCATCTGCTCTTCAAATAAGTACATAATGAAAGTTGGTTAGGCGTATGGCATTTCACCCACCAAAAGAAACGGCAGAAATGGCTGTCGGTATTGGAGAGAAGAAAGCAAACTTCCCTCTGTCAACACAGGTGGTTCTAGGTTTTTTAGGCGGCGCATTTGTCGCATTTGGTTTTTTATTAACCGTTCGTGTTACTGGAAACCTTCCAGCAGAGTGGGGCTCGATTGTCTCATTAATTGGCGGAGCCGTTTTCCCAGTTGGGCTTGTTTTAGTGATTCTCGCGGGAGCTGAATTGTTAACAGGCAATATGATGGCCTTGCCGATGGCACGAGCATCAAAAAAGATTACAACAATGGCGATTGTGAAAAACTGGACGGTCTTAACGATCACCAATTTTATTGGCGCAATCTTTGTCGCGTATTTATTTGGTCATTATTTAGGATTTACCTCAACAGGTCCATTTTTAGAGCGAACCGTCGCGATGGCTGGAAGCAAAATTGATGACACATTCATGCAAGCGTTTGTGTCAGGGATTGGCGCAAACTGGCTCGTTTGTTTGGCCGTCTGGGTCGCATTTAGTGCGAAAGATGTTGCCGGGAAAATTCTTGGCATCTGGTTCCCAATTATGGCGTTTGTAGCGATTGGATTCCAACATGTTGTTGCCAATATGTTTATTATTCCAGCAGCTATTTTTGCCGGTTATTACACGTGGGTTGATTATTTAGTCAATTTCGTACCGGTCTTTTTAGGAAATGCGGTTGGAGGAGCAGTCTTTGTTGGTTGTCTGTATTGGTTCACTTATATGCGTAAAACAACCCAATAATCTGAATGAATAAAGAGAGAAGTAGGAGCATAGATAAATAAATCCTTTGTGAACTGTAATCTGCGAATATATGGTACTATCTAAAAAGAATCATTGAATCATCTTTTTATGCAGGAGGCCATCATGAATAAATATGAGGCAGAGTTCAGCAATCTCGTCCGTTCATTTCGGAAAAGACATATGGGAAAAGGTCCTAGTAAAATTACAACAACGTTTTGTAAGAATTGGGCGATTTGTGAAATGGAAGGCAATCTCTCACCAGTTGAAAAGTTTATGGCGACTGCCAATGACGGGAAACAATTGCTTCGGTCTGCACGGACAGAAATGGTGAAAGATATGTATAGAAAAAACCATCCTGTTGAGATGGAAGAACTTCTTGGATGCAACTTTCTTGACCTATTTGTTGATATTGATATACCAAACGATTTTGGCATGTCGATCTTTATCTTCAGTGAAAACCTTGAAGAGAAGTTTTCGAATGCATAGGTTTGGCACTTGGCAGCGTCCCTGCTAAAGACTTAACCACCGTTGTAACTTTTCTTAAAAGAGAGGTGTACGGTGGTTTTTTAGATGATTAGAGGAGGAAGAAGAAGATGGGGAAAACGAAGCACGAGGGTCCGATTAAAGTATCAAAAATGCCAGCACCAAAGTATTGGGTAAGTCCCATTCCATTTGGTTTAGGAAAGGTGAAACCAAAGCATATTCGTGACACGATGAAAACGGTTTGGGACAACAAAGATAATTTAAACTATGCTAAAAACATTTTAACAAAAGGGGTTTGTGATGGATGTGCGCTAGGTGTTTCTGGTTTGCAAGATCAGACGCTTAAAGGACCGCATATTTGTACAACGCGTTTAAATGTTTTACGCCTAAACACAATGCCAGCGATGAAAGAAGAAATCGTTCATGCAGATATTGATGAATTAAAAAAATACAGCAGTGAAGAACTACGTGAACTTGGTCGTGTGCCCTATCCTCTTATACGTCGGAAAGGCGAGCGCTCGTTTTCTCGTCTTGAATGGGATGAAGCAATGGATCTCATTGCGAAGAAAATGAAAACACTCGATCCTAAACAATACGGCTTTTATTTAACGGCACGAGGCATAACGAATGAGTCGTATTATGTTGCTGGTAAAGTCGCTCGTTTTCTTGGAACAAATCATATTGACAACGCGTCTCGCATTTGTCATTCACCTTCAAAAACAGCATTAAAACGCTCAATTGGCGTTGGCGCAAGTACATCGAATTACCAAGACTGGATTGGGACGGACGTCTTAATGTTCTGGGGATCGGTTGCTTCAAATAGCTCACCAGTATCAACAAAATACATGCTTGCTGCGAAAAAGCAAGGCACAAAAATTATTGTTGTTAACCCGTATAGAGAACCAGCGATGGATGAGTATTGGGTACCTTCAAATGCTGAATCGGCGTTGTTTGGTACAAAGGTTGCAGATGATTTTTACCAAATTAACATAGGTGGAGACATTGCCTTCATGCACGGGATTATGAAACATTGGTTTGATATGGAAGAAGCGACACATGGTTCTGCAATTAATCATGCGTTTGTTGAAGAGCATGTCAACGACTATGAAGCGTTAAAAACGAACGTTCAAGCACAATCATGGGATGAGATTGTGAAGTCTTCTGGTGTCACTCAAGAACGGATTATTGAGCTTTCAGAGCTTCTTGCGAACAGCAAAAACGCCGTTTACGCATGGGCGCTTGGATTAACGATGCACTCTTTTGCGACAGATAACATTTCTCAAGTAGCGAATCTTGCCTTGCTACGTGGGCACCTTGGACGTAAGCACGCAGGTTTAATGCCATTCCGTGGTCACTCAAGTGTACAAGGTTCAGGCGAAATGGGATCTGATCCATTTGTTTTACCTGGCGGTGGCTGGGAAGACGAAAACGTTGAGCGAATTGAGAAGCTGTGGAATTTTGAGCTTCCGAAATGGCAAGGGGACATTTGCGGGGTATCTCTTGAAAACGCGGTTCTTCCTGAAGACCATGAACGCAAATTAAAAATGTATTATATGAGCGGCGGGAACTTTTTAGAAACCATGCCGAATCCCCATTTCATTGAGAAGGCTTTGTCTGAACTTGATATCCGTGTTCACCAAGATATTATTTTTAATACATCTACACTTGTTGAAGCAAAAGAAGCTGTTATTGTACTTCCAGCGAAAACACGTTACGAGCAAGATGGTGGTGGGACATCGACATCAACTGAGCGGATGGTGTATTTCTCTCCAGAAATTAAAGGGAATAAGCAGCTTGTTGAGGAAGCACGTGCGGAATGGAAGATTTACATTGATTTAGCAAAGCGTGTAAAACCAGGTACGGCTCATCTTGTAGATTTTAAAGACGGTCAAGAGATCCGTGATGAGATCGCGCTTGCGAACCCTAGCTATAATGGCGTTCAACATTTGAAAAAAGAAGGGGACGTTTTCCAATGGGGTGGCGCTTGGTTATGTGAAGACGGGATTTGTCCAACTCCAGACGGCAAAGGGAACTTAATTTCTGTTGATATTCCTAATTTAAACAAGCCAGAAGGCACATTTTATGTAACAACACGTCGAGGTAAGCAGTTTAACTCAATGGTATATAAATCAACGGACCCATTTAACTCGGCGAAGCGCTACGACGTTTTGATGAACGAAGAAGATGGCAATAAGCTAAACATCGCGAATGGTGAACCAATTGTTGTTTACAACCAATACGGTACATTCCAGGGAAAAGCTCACTTTGCAGAAATTGCAACAGGCAACGTTGGTTTGTTCTTCCCAGAAGGAAACTTCTTAATTCCTAAAGGTATTTATGACGGTCCATCTGGAATTCCGCAATATAGCGTAGCGGTAAAAGTAGAAAAAGCAGAACGTTTCCACGCGAAAAAAGACGTTGATTATTTAGAGAAACGTATTGATGATTTGGAAATGACGGCTGATTAATGTAAAAAGTAGACCAGGTGCGCCTGGTCTACTTTTAGGCTCAAAAAAGAAGCATTCAGCGATCTGAATGCTCCGACTACTATCGGTGGCTATGGTTTTAAAGCTATTTCACCAGTCATGTACGGGACAACGACTTTTATATACTCTTCTGGCGCTGTATCGCTATGCTCACGCCAATCAACCGCAGCTCCGTAAATACCCCAGCTAAGCATAACGGCTCCAATACGGAGAGATTGTTTGTCTTGATCTGGGTGTTGGGCAAGTAAAATCCGATAAAAAGCTTGTTCCAATTCTTTTTTTATGACGGTTTCGATTGATGATGTAAATTCCTCAAAGCTGCGCTTACAGCGCGAAGCAAGCGATGTCTGAAACGAAGTAATGGATAAGAAAATGGCCGTAATCGTTTCATGGTCAAGCTGGTCTTGTTGATCAATTTCTTGAATGACGTTTGTCATCAAATCTTCTTTTAATACTTTTTCAAGCAAATCGTATTTATCATTAAAATGGTAATAGAAAGTTGCACGGTTGACCGTTGCTTCATCTGTAATGTCTTTAATGGTTAATTCTTTTAAGCTCTTTTTTGTTGAAAGTTGAATAAAAGAATCCATAATCAACTTGCGCGTACGAATGATGCGCGGGTCCATCTTTTTTTCCATACGTACCATTCCTTTCTTTAATAAGGAGCGTCTGGCTTAACTATACAACAACTGTTGCGTAAATAAAAACAAATCGTGACTTTTAAGACAGATAACATAATTTGTTGTATAAACGATAAAATATCGAAATTGATGGTTGAAAACTGGAGTAATCCTGCTAAAATTCATTTATGCAACAAGTGTTGTTTAAACGATCTATGTAAAAAAGCGAATGGTGTTAAAGCTATCCTTCACTGCCACTAAAAAAAGCGTGCGTGAATAGAGAAGATTTATCATTAATTAAACCAACAGGAGATGACCAACATGAATGTATTAGTTATAAAAGCAAATAACCGTCCGGCTTCACAAGGTGTTTCAGCAAATATGTACGAAACGTTTTTAAACGAAATTAAAGAAAACACAAATTTGAACATTACTCAATATGATGTATTTGAAGAAGATACACCGTTCTTTGGCCAAGATGCATTTAATGCAATGGGCAAACAACAAAGTGGCGAAGCACTTACGGATCTAGAAGAGCGTTTAGTCGCAGCACAAGCAAAAGCTCAAAAACTTGTTACAGAAGCTGACTTAATTGTTGTTGCTTTCCCACTTTGGAACTTGTCTATTCCAGCAAAACTTCAAACATTTATGGATTACATTTATCAAGCTGGATTCACGTTCAAATATGATGCTGAAGGCAATATGCTTCAGTTAATGAAAGAAAAGAAAGTCATTTTACTAAATGCACGTGGTGGTATGTATTCATTGCCTGAAATGGCACAAATGGACATGTCTGTAAACTACATGCGTAATGTATTTGGCGGGATTTTCGGAATGGAAATCATTGACGAAGTGATTATTGAAGGACACAATGCCCAACCAGAAAAAGCGTCTGAAATCATCGCTAATGGGTTGGAGCAAGTAAAAGAAGTGGCTAGAAAACTTTAATAGTTGTACTTATTGTCCTAAATATCGAGTGAAATACCTACAAATTGAACACGCTAAAAGGTTTGGATCATTTAATCCAAGCCTTTTCTAATGAATTTCTACTATGAACTGTTGTACTTCTTTTGGCGACTTTAATACAATGATTTTCTTATCAGTAGATAATTGTTTAAGTCTTTTTAGGATTGCTGGTCTTTTCGTTTTAGGGTAGTTCCATATCCATTTGAAAAAATCTAAGTCAAATCTTTCTTCGCAACCTACTGCCATATCTGGTCTTGTTTTGTTTCGATACCGCAACATTCTTTTAAATGCACGATAGACACATATGGTTCTATGAATATCGAGAAAAATAAACATATCTGCTGCGTTAAGTCTTATATCCATCGTTCCCCCATAGTTCCCATCAATAATCCACTCTGGTTTTTTTACTAAATCATTTTGAACTTTTCTTTGCTCATCTTTGGGGACACCCTTCCAATTAGGTCTCCAAAATAACGCATCGAGGTGATATACATTTATTCCTAATGTTTCCCCTAATTTTCTTGCTAATGTTGATTTTCCTGACCCTCCTGAACCAATAAGTATGATTTTCTTCATCGTCTCCCCCTGTAGTCATCCATTCTTTTTAAGATTCATTTTAGCATAAAATTCCATTTATCTTTAATAAAAAAGAACTTCTGCAACAGACTAACTAGTATGCAAATTTATTTCTCCACAAAAACTGAACTACTTAGATTCATCTGCGGTCCTTTTTCTAAATGAACGTTTGTTAGAAAATCTATCAATGGTATTCCTTCTTCTTTATGTGCCGAGTATACTATGAATAATCAACCATCATGTTAAGAAAAGGATAGCGATTATGAACATTAAAACAGACAACTTAATACACACAGAAGTCATTGGTCTCATTAAACAACATTTAAGTGAAATGGCAGCTACATCTCCTCCTGAAAGTACACATGCGCTTGGGATCGAAAAGCTAAAGGCGCCAGATGTCACTTTCTGGAGTGCGTGGATTGATGGAGACCTAGCTGGGTGCGTCGCAATAAAAGAAATTAACTCCAAGCACGCTGAGATAAAATCAATGCGAACAGCAGACGCTTTTTTACGAAAAGGGGTGGCGGCAAAGTTGCTGGAGCATGTGATTCGCGAAGCGGGGGAGCGAGGCTATAAACGATTGAGTCTTGAAACCGGTTCGATGGCCTACTTTGCGCCAGCTCGCGCGTTATATAGCAGGTACGGTTTTAATGAATGTCTACCTTTTGAAGGGTATGAAGAAGACCCAAACAGTGTGTTTATGACAAAAGCGCTATAGCATCATTTGAGCAAAGCAGCCTACGTGAGGGGCTGCTTTTTCTTTGTATCTTTAACCAATGCAAGCACAACGATCATCCCGAGAATACACGCTGTTCCAAGCCATTGAAATGCGCCAAACGGTTCGTTTAACCAAAAGATGAACTGAACGTGACGGAAGTTGGCTATCAAGTAGGCTTTAATAGCACGAGTTACTTTATTGGTAAATTTCGTGAAGGAATGAAGCTGACGCAGCTTGCGTATAAAAAGGAAAAGACCAAACGGCGATAACCTGTTTGGCTTTTTTTGTTACTTTTTTCTGAACTGGTGCTTAAAGCGGTTAAACGGGGTGAAGTACGAAACCGCATAGTCCAGGTTAATGAGCTCACTGTATTCAAAGACGCGACCGTCATTAAGAATACCACGGTTCATCATTTTCATCGCAGCAACGCCTTTTTTGCAATTTAACAGATGGGCTTGTTCTTTAGTCACATTCACTGCACTGTAAGTCGTGATAAAGTGGGAGATGTCGTAACCGCATTGCTGCACATATTCATGGACAGAGCCGGCGGCAATTATCTTGCATGGTTTATTAAATCAACATTCGTCAAAAGAAACGATTTCGTTTGCAACCGTAGTCGCAGCTTTAAAGCATACCGTCGCAGGTGACACCAACCTTTTTCAAAAACATGAAGTGGATGCATTTGCTCAGCAAACAAATGCGGCGATTCAGAGATAGTAGGAATCGAATGGTTCTGCTTGTTGTACTGTCAATTAATGATAGAAAATAGAGGGAATGACGCTTTGTGGCGCCCTCTGGCATCGTTCTTCTATGTCAGGGGGCGGCTTGCGTTTACACATGAAATCGAGAAGGTCTTTTTTCTGTAGTAGCCACACGATTAGATTGAAGCAACTGTGGAAAGCGAGTGGATGATCAAATCAAACAATGAACCAGCTGAATACGATTTTGAAGTATGGAGTTCACGCTGGGATAACTTAAGTTTATCCTTTGAAGGGAAAACGCGATTTATCTACTATTCTTACAAAAATGTAACGTTTACTTGTTAGAATGACATGTAAATCGATGCCATCTCCACTGTGTTGTTGCTAGGATAAAGCAAGACACAGGGGGGGTTATATGGATAAGCGATTGGAAGTGATTGATGCATTACGAGGGTTTGCTCTCTTAGGCATTATTATTGTCAATGTTCGTTTTTTCAATGAGGCGTTTGCGGTAATCAGTTTGGGTGGATTACCGGCTGAAGGTCGCGTAAATACGACAATTGAGGTTCTTATTTCAATTTTTTTTGAAGGGAAATTTATTCTGCTCTTTTCCTTCTTATTTGGTCTAGGAACTTGGTTTATTTATATCGGGGCAAGTAGAGAAGGAGCATCGTTTGCAAGCCGATACTTCAAACGAATTGCGTTCTTATGGATAATAGGAATCTTCCACGGCACCTTTATTTGGTATGGGGATATTCTGTCGATTTATGCGATGGTTGGTTTGATTCTGCTCTGCTTAGTGAAACGGTCTTCAAGTGTGATATTCACTTTCGCGATTATAAGCACACTTCTTATTCCAGTAATCCTTTTGGTGTTTGATGGTAGCGGCTATTCAAATGAACTGACTATTGAAACGGATACATTGATAAGCTACCAAGAAGATAGTGCAGCCGCTTATCGTGATGGCACATTTTCAGAACAACAATTGCAACGGCTAAATGATTACATAGGTAGCTTGTTGACGATGGTTTTATTTGTCCCGCAAATACTAGGAATGTTTTTACTTGGTTTATATGTTGGAAAAAGGCAGCAAGGAATCTTTACAAACAAAAAAACGATGAAAAAGCTAGCTGTCTTTGGAATGGGGCTAGGTCTTCCAATTCAAGTGATTAATGTAATTTATGATCATCAATTGCTTCAGAGTGTCGCTCACTTTATTGCTGCGCCAATTCTCATGTTTGGATATGTTGGATGTTTCTGTTTGTTGTATCGGGTTTTTCCAATACGTGGTTTGGTTGCAGTAGGCAGAATGGGTTTTACAAATTACTTGATGCAATCGCTCCTTCTTGCTACTCTTTTTTATGGCTTTTCATTATTCGGAGAGATGGTTACTTGGCAAACGTTTGTTATTAGTTTGACTGTTTTCATCGTCCAATTCCTGTACAGTTCCGTCTATATGTCGCGTTTCCGAACAGGACCGCTGGAGTCAGTTTGGAGAAGCGTGTACAAGCGCTAATCACGCTTTAAAAGATGATTTTAATAGATATTCTTAACTCATGTTAGTAATCATAAATCTTGATCAAGGTGTTTGCTTCTTAAATTGGTGGGATATTAAGATAAGGAAAATAGGAATGAAGGAGTTCAAACGAAATGAAAGCAATAACAGTCAAACAGCCTGGTGATGCGAAACAACTTCAAATAAGCGATCAAGACAAACCAAAAACAAAAGATAGCGAGCTGCTTGTTCGCGTCAAAGCGGCCGCTGTGAATCGGACGGATTTGTTGATGCGCGAAGGTAAAGCTGGGTATGAGACGAACCCGATTTTAGGAGTGGAAGTCGCAGGCGTTGTGGAGCAGTCGCCAGACGAAAGAAACTTTGTGATAGGTGATCGTGTTATGGGTTTGGTAAACGGTGGTGGGTACGCCGAATATGCGGTCATGCCAGCGGAACGAGCGATGAAAGTGCCCGTAGCGTTATCATTTGCTGAAGGAGCTGCTATTCCAGAAGTCTTTTTAACTGCGTATCAAACGTTGTTCTGGCATGGGAAGTTGCAAGAGCAAGAAACGGTCCTAATTCATGCAGGGGCAAGTGGAGTCGGAACAGCAGCGATTCAGCTGGCGAAACAATTAAAAAACGCAACCGTGATTGTAACGGCGGGATCACAAGATAAGCTTGATTTCTGTCAGTCGCTTGGAGCTGATGTGCTGATTAACTATAAAGAGGAAGACTTTAGTGAAAAAGTAAAGGAAGCAACAAATGGCAAGGGAGTCGATGTGATTCTTGATTTTATCGGCGCAGATTATTGGGAGAAAAACCTTGCGAGCATTGCAACGGAAGGGCGATGGGTGTTGATTGGTATTCTAGGCGGCGCAGAAGTGGAAACATTGAACTTGTTTGCGTTAATGTCAAAGTGTGTCCAATTAACGGGAACGCTGCTCACCCCTCGAAGCGATACGTATAAAGCAGAGCTAACAAACGAATTTGCTCATGTGGCGCTTCCTCTTTTTGAAAAGAAAACACTCCAACCGGTTGTGGATAAAATTTTCCCTATTGAAGAAAGTACAATAGCCCATGAGCACATGGAAGCGAATAAAAACATTGGCAAAATTGTTTTGAGTGTTTAAAAAAAGGAGATCGTATTTCGATGGGTTCACGGGGTCTGTGGTCCTCTTAATAATGTCAGGTTTAACGTATAATTACTTTGTCTCGGCAAATCCGCTTCTGTTTAACTACCCGGGTTTACTTTGGGGATTAATCGGATTCGGGATTTTAATAGAGCTCATTAGCTTAGTGAAGAAGTCAGTACCTGGTCAATTTGTGGCGGCCTCACTACATTTGTTTTTAGTTGTTCCAACGATCTTTTCGATAGGTAGTATTCTTTTGATTATAGCAATGATCGAAATCGCAGGTGCTTTATACTTCATCTTGAAGTCAAACCAACTGAAACAAAATCAGGTTTAGAAGAGCGGCAAGTGAAATAAATGATTTGCGTTTGTACGTTGGTCGTTCGAATCGAGCGTGCAATGGAGATAATTGGTCTTTTTATTCCCGCGGTTTGCAACGTACACGGATTCGTCAGTACCGTCCTAGGTTTCTCTTTTTAAGCTTGCGTAATAAATACGGGTGAAAGAAGAATTCACCACTTGTAATGAGCAAAGCGGCAAGAAAAGACGGCAACCACGGCGTTGACTCAATAGGAAAGAGTACTCTTGCAAGAATTGCTAGTCCTAAGAAGGCGAGTGGGAAATCCGTAATCGTCGCAAGTGTCGTTCCAATCCTTGGCATAATATACAAATCACCAAGATAAGCAATAAAGGTAAAGATGAGACTTAGGAATAAGGTTGTACCTAGTGAAAAACCAAAAAACAAAGTGAAGATAATTGTAAGAATGAATGTAGTCATAATAAGTTTGATGATTAATCCTTTTAGTACAGTCACTGCTATCCCTCCTCATAAATCATTTTTTGTTAGTATGCTCTTTCCACCCTCAAACGATGCATGGTTCCTCCTTGCAAAAATCTGACTATATACTAATTTTCCTTTTCTTATGTGTTTTTTAAAACACGTTAGCGGCAATCCAAATGAGCGCGATAAATCCTAGACTTAAATAGAGACTAGGGCGTCAGTTGATTCCAGACCAATAACTGCAAGGGCTGCAAACATAAGCAAAATCGAAAGAACAAACGTAATCATGCTGAAAAAATGTGGATTAAGCAACTTTATATTTGAGAAAACGATGACGGTCCAATTGAACAGGATCAAAATGCCAGCCGCTGTTGTAATATACTCGAATAATTTCCCAGGCAATAGTAGTGCTGCAACAACGGCTGCAATGAGGCCACATATTGCAAAGCTTAATGAAGCAAGTGGCAAGTCTTTTTACTTCAATCGTTTTGCGAACACTTTAGGGGCGTTGTTGTCTTTGGCTAAGCTTGCAAGCAAAGTGTTTACGCCAAATAAAGAAGCAGTCATTGCAGAAAAACCAGCAACAATAATAGCTGCATTTAACACATGAGGAAAAAAAGATAAGCCAATCAGCAAGTGCGGTCACAAAGGGGCTCTCTTTATCGGTAAACGATTTTATAAGGAACCATACTGACGGCAAGTTCGAGAGAGGTGATGTAAGCGTCATTGCCTTGTTTTGTTTTTTTAACTTCGTACGTGATTTTGCTATCAACTAAATCTCCTTTTCTTATAACTTTTTCAAATTGAATGCAACGTTTTTGTCGTACAACCCCTTCTGTCTGAATAAAGTAGAAAAAAAGTAAGGGGGCTTGCAATGATTGTTTTAAGCTATGTGCTTCTCGGAATTTCTCTTGCGGCGCCTATGGGGCCTGTCAATGCGGCACAAGTAAATAAGGGACTTCGTTTAGGGTTCTATCATTCATGGCTTGTTGGTTTAGGAGCGATGGTAGCGGATGCCTTTTATATGGGCGCTGTTTATATTGGTTTGTCCAAATTTCTCATGTATGAAGGTGTAAATGTATTTCTATGGTTATTTGGTTGTTTTGTCCTTATTTACACCGGGGTGGAAACGATCGTAAAGACAACGGCTAACGCAAATATGAGCGCAGAAGTCCGGAAGAAAGAAACACTATGGCAATCGTTTCAATTTGGTTTTTTCTTATCCATTTCCAATCCATTAACCATTCTTTTTTGGTTAGGGATTTATGGTTCAGTTTTAGCCAAAACAATCACAATGTATGAGCCTACACAAATATGGCTTTATAGCTGTGCGATATTTCTTGGCATTGCTTTGTGGGATTTCCTTATGGCTGTTATCTCAAGCACCGCAAAACATTTTATGAGTGATCGCTTGAAACTTGGTATCTCCTACGTGTCGGGATGTTGTCTCATTGGTTTTGGCGCATACTTTGGTTTACATGCGGTTGAAGTACTCTTTTATTAACGTTAATTGACGATGCCATGGTAAACAATCTCAGTGTCTACTGTTGCCGTAATAGGCATGTTCGGGTAAGACTGTTTCCAGTCCATTTCTTGCCAATCATTGTAATAAAATGCACGCAAGTGTTTGCCAATCCCAAAATAATCACAATTAACATCTTGTAACGTTTGTATGATCTCCTAACATTCACTTGTGAGACGAGCTTCAATGTGCTTATTTAAATCAAGGACATGTTCTTCAATATATAAACTATCTTTTGGGTATTCCACGACATTTAATGTGATGGAAATATGGAAATTGGTGCTAAATTCGTGATCGCCTGTCTTTGTAATATTTATCTCATGATCTCTGCTAACTATATCAACGGTCGCAAAATTATTGGCGTGAATCTTCTCATCATTGCTTACACGAACATTTAGGCGGGGATGTTTGTTATATTTGTCATCCAGTAAAAGCAGCCGTAATGTTTGATCTGCATCAATTTCACCTGTCATATGTTTATCATTAAATAATGCCAAACCAGATAAGACCACATTTTCACGATCAATCACATTTAGCAGTGGTAAAGCAAAATCGGCGCCATTATCAAACATATGGGATAGTATGTCTTCTAGAGATGTTTCTGGAATAACGCCGGTTTCTTCAAGACCAAGTAGCAAATCGCCTAAATAATCACTGATAAGAGGCGTTTCAGCCGTTTTGACATGCAGGGCATTTTTTGCTGGTCCATCCACAATGCCAATTCGTGCATTGGTTGTTGAAATCGGTGAGCGGTAATGGACGTCTAGCATGGAATAAATGTTTTGTTCAGCAAGTGTTCGACTTAAAAGCGTCACTCGGTTTTTGGACGCAAATAAATCTCCGGAAACCTTTCGATCCAAATGTATTCGACTGTCTCGAGGCGTGTTTCCAATGGCAGAGATAACAACGGGCGTTTGCGATGTTCCAATAGAAGCGCCGCTTTCATTTTGTGAACCACCGATGGTGACAATGGTTGTTTCAATCAGCCCGTCATCTGTTTGGTCAAGAGCTTGACTGTAAATTAAGTTAATGTCTTTAACGAGTCGTTGGTCCCAGCATCCAGTCAAAATAAAAATGGAAATAATTAGTAATGTGTATAAGCGTAACAGCTACTTTTTATACAAACAATGTCGTAGCGTCGAAGCGGGCGCTTGCGATTTTTGGTGTGGGCAAAAGATTGTCACTAGAATTAAATGAAGACTTGTACAGACAACAAATTGAAACGGAATCGAATGGTGCGGTTTGGTTAAGTGAAGTATTATCAACGCATCCAACTCTGCCAAAACGGATTCAGTCAATCGTTGTGTTTTCGAATGATAGAGAAGGTCAAATGTATGTCCAACGTGGAGGAGCTATTGCACTTGATGTAAGTTTAATTGGCTATTTGTGGGATCAATTTACGGCGCAGTTGTGTTTGCTTTAGTCGCAGGAAGTGTTGTGATTGGCTCGATGATTGAAACGGTTGATACACTAATGGAAGATGTGTTTTTTGGCTATGAACAAGGGTGGGAAGACGATGGTTCAGACTTGTTTCATGCTGTCATTAATGACGATACCGAAGAAGTTAGACAACTTTTAGCAACAAATGAATTTGATATCAATGAAACGGATTATGTGGGTGATTCATTGCTCTATTACGCAGTATCGAATCTAAATTATGAATTAGTAGAATTGCTTCTAAAAGAAGGAGCAGACCCAAACGAGTATTATTACGATGAGAGTCCACTTGTTCGATCGCTTTACAATGACGGTTACAAAACGGCGCTCCTTTTACTGGAATACGATGCAGATCCAGCATACACAGATAGCTTTGGCGATAGTGCGTATGAAATGATGAGTGTAGATAACGAAGAAGAATTAATTGCTGAACTAGAGTGGCATTTACAGTAAGTCATAGAAAAAGGGTTGTACGGGATAGCTATCGGACAACCCTTTTTTCTTTTGTAAATAATAGATGGAAATAACTACATAAGAAAAGAGAGGGTTGTTCGTTAAGTGAAGCAACGAACAACCCTCTCTTAAATTCTTCTAAATAGAAAAGTAAGTTTACGTGATAGATACTCCTGCGCTTGTATTCCCTGTTAAGACAGTAATAAATGTTAAGTCTGGGGATGCAACTTGTAAGACAAGAAGAAGGAGATCTCCTGCAAGAACAGGTTCAGTTAAACCAGTGACTGTTCCAGTGAACGTATCGCCAATCGTGATCAGTCCTGTTACCGGGGGTGCTAATGTGACGGTTGCAGTTGTTGGTAAGAATGGTGTAGAGCCAAGAATGGCACCTGTTGCTTTATAGACAGTTGCAGAAATGGTACCTGTTCCAAGTGGCAAAACGACGCCAACCGTAGTTGTAAAAGATACGGATAACGAATCAATCGTCCCTGTACGAGGTGCTCTAAAAGAAAATTCTCCTACGTCGGCTACTGTGAATGCACCAAGAGTGACTCCTGTTGAACTGCTTCCAAAACCAACTAAGTTAACCGTTCCAACTAAACCACCAGCAATTGTTGAGATAACAGACGGCACAATCCCTGATGCGTATGGAATAATTGTACTTGATCCTGCTAACCCAGTCGTTCCAGTAGGTCCAGTTACACCAGTAATACCAGTAGGTCCGGTAGCGCCAGTAATCCCAGTAGCGCCGTCAAGGCCAGTAGCCCCAGTAGGTCCAGTTACACCAGTAATACCAGTAGCCCCAGTAGGTCCAGTTACACCAGTAATACCAGTAGGTCCAGTAGCACCAGCAAGGCCAGTAGCCCCGGTAGGTCCAGTAGCGCCAGCAAGGCCAGTAGCCCCAGTAGGTCCAGTAGCACCAGCAAGGCCAGTAGCCCCGGTAGGTCCAGTAGCGCCAGTAAGGCCAGTAGCCCCGGTAGCACCAGTTACACCAGTTACACCAGTTACACCACCACCAGGTCCGGTCGGTCCAGTAGGCCCAGTAGGTCCGGTAATCCCTTGAACTGGGGGTCTAGGGAATCTTTGAATATTTGAGCAGTTGCAGGAAAATTGATTGCAATGGTTACATGACATATTCATTCCACCTCCTTTGTGTAGTGGCCACTATTTACTCAATATATGTGGGGGCTGTTTAGATTGAGATAAATATGTGGATCTTTCATCATATGCACAAAGGAAAAACGGTGATTGGATGTTTGGTGTGCAGTTGCTTGAGTACAAGTAAAATAGACAGATCACGCATTGTGATCTGTCTAATGGTTTAACTCTTTCCGCAATGCGTACATACGTAAAAATGATCCAATTGAACTTCTCATGAACAATCGATGACACGAGGATATGCAGAAGGCTCAGCGTAGTTCTCGTGTAAGCGTTGTTTGCACTCATGCCAGGAAATGCGGTTATCCGATTCTAAACGAATATACTGCAGCTCATCTGCTAAACTCTGTGACCTTTTCATTGCTTCTAAATGAGCATCGTGATTGCGGAATTGTTTCATTGCATCAAGGTTTTCCCAACCAGTCATTGTCCAGAAAGTGAGCAGGCCTTCTTTGCGATAAGAACTGAAACGGACTCTTTTGGTTTTCTTTATTTGCCAGATTGATTTTAATGTGTGTATTGTAAAGGAAGGCAAGGACGCAATTCCTTTTAAATGCAAGCGTGTGACGACGATAACCATTTATGTTCCTCCTATTCTTGTAATCAAGTAAAATAAGCTAATGATAGCATGAATAAAGGGGGCCAGCCTATAGAGGCATTTCATCCATAAACGTGCTCTCTCTTTTTTATTCGTCTTTTACGTGATAAATCCTTTAATTGGAAAAGAGGACTTTCTCACAAATCGATCAGTTATTGATAGAGTTGATAACCTTGTATTCAGTCCTGATATAATGAAAAGAAGGAAAAAAGTTCATATATGAAAGGGGAGAAGCACGATCGCATATTTTGCCGTTTTTTTACCAATGAAAGACGAAGAAAAGAGCAAGGCATATAGAGAACAACATTTGCAGTTTTTAGCAGCATTACGGAAATCAGGCGATATTGCCATGAACGGTCGCTTTCTCGATGGTACAGGCGGGTTAGTCATTTATAAAGCAGATTTGTATGAGGATGTATTGGAGTTGGTGAAAAAAGATCCATACGTGCAAACAGGTGCGAGAAATTATGAGATCCACGAATGGGAGCTTGTTGTAGGGGAAGGGATCAAGTGAGACCATAATAGACAAACGACCTTCGAGCAATTGATCTCGGAGGTCGTGTAGTGGTAATGATGGTGTTGCTATTCAAGTGGAATACCTGTATTTGTACGCTCAAAGGCTAGCTGTGCTTATTCGAGCGCTTTTCCTTGTTTATAATACAAGGAAGGCGAAAGGATGACAAAAAAGATATGTATATTGGCGTAACCCCATTCTTCAAGCAAGTGGTTAAGGTCACGGGCAATCGCATCGTGAGTGGATTGATCTCTTTGGAACATCAGGATTTCGACAGTTAAAGGGCAATTGGCGATTCCTTCGCTCAGAATCCGTTCGATTTTTACTTTCTTTTTTGGAATGTTGACGACTGATGAGAATGTGTCAATCAGTGCTGGTGTTAATTGATGCAGTTCTTGTTTTGGAAAACCAGTAAAGCGTAAATACGGCACGTTATCCCTTCGTTCTGTTGAATTCGTTTACACCTTCATTTTAATAGGGGGACAAAAGAATTGCAATTGAAGAGCAATAAAGGGATGAAATAAACAGAGAAACCGATCTTTTATCTATAAATATAGGTAAAGTCGAAAAATAAGTAATCCATTTTTTGATAGAAAGAGTATACTAAATGAAACACTTCTAAGAGATAACGAAACGACTCAAAGAAATGGATTTTTTCCATTTGCTACATATTGCAGCAAACATTAATGGTGAAGGGAATTGGCACATGACATTTTATGAGTATGTAAAAACGAAAACAATGGATTTAGTAGAACGGTGGTATGAAACGCTTGATAAAACAAAAGGGGATATATACAGCACAAAAGATCCGGAGCGTATCGCGCGCTTAAAAGAACAGAATCATGGTTTCCACTTAAACTTTTGTGAAATCTTTCAGGATGAACAGATGATTGATAGTGAGCAATTTAATAAATGGATTAACGACGTATCCCATGATTCGGCGCATCAAAGTGAAGATATTGATGTGATTATGGAACAATTTTTTGTGATTGAAGGGTTTTATCTTGAATTGGTTTTATCTTATAGCAAAACAAAAGAGCTTTCTCCAGAAGAAGTAAGTCGCTTAAATGTTCTTGTGGTGAAAGGGTTTAATGAAATTGTATTGAAGTTTACTTCAAGTCATTTGGAACAAAGCAAACATACGCTAGAATCACATCAGAAATTAGTAGCTGAACTAAGTTCACCGGTCATCGATTTAAGTAACCGCGTAAGCTTACTTCCTATAGTTGGCGACATTGATACCTATCGAGCGAGAGTCATTTTTGATGAGACGCTTAATAAGTGCAGCGCGTCTGGTGTGCAAGAGTTAATCATTGATCTATCTGGTGTTGTCATTATAGATACGATGGTTGCTAACCAAATCTTTCAAGTGATGGAAGGACTAAAATTAATTGGTACGAAAACCCATTTAGTTGGTATACGGCCAGAGGTAGCCCAAACAGCTGTTCAATTAGGAATTGATTTTAGTGCTGTGTCTATTTACCCTTCATTGCAAGTTGCGATTCAAAAAATTGGCTTACAGTAA